>CAIRDL010000793.1 GCA_903877345.1 uncultured Oscillochloris sp.
GTCAATAGGCTGAGCTGGCATGGGGGCTGAAAAGTCGTGTGTCAGGGTGGCGTGGAGCTACGCTTGGTCAGCCGGTAGCAACGGTTGGGCAAGGTTGTGCATCTGGAGGGTCGGCTCTATGGTGTCAGTGGTAGGCCCAAGCTGGCACGGAGAGCGGCGCGTACGTGAGGGGCAGCATACAATGCTCGCCCGCGCTCAACGACCTCACGGAGAAAGGAATCCCCTTGCGCGATCCGCTCGGCTACTTCCTCTGGTGTACGCACGAGGACATCAACCGGGAAGGTCGGTTTGACTTGCGTGAGGATGGCGGCGGCCTGATAGGCGGCATGCCGCGTGTAGGGCATGACAACAAGCAGATCAACATCCGAGTCTTGCCCAGGCGTCCCATAGGCGTATGAGCCGAAGAGAATAATCCGCTCTGGCTGGAACATGGCGGCAATCTGGGCGCTCAAGGCGTGAATGGCAGCGAAGGAAACCATTGACTCTTTTTAGATTCGCGAAGTTGAGGGTTTTCGTGTCTTGGTTTGTACAGAGTTTGATTGCAATCGTGGCTCAGTGCGCTTATGGTACGTCCGGCGTGCAGGATCGTCAAGAGGCTACATCGCCGCCCCTCCGCTTGGCGTCGTCCCAATACTTGGGCTTGACCAGCTTTTCGCCCTCGCGTCGTTGCCAGCCCGCCGCAGTCCAGTAGGTGCGGTTGGTATAGCCATCGCCCTCAACGAAGGGCCGAAACTGAGCGTTGGTCACGGATGTTTTGCCGATCCAATAGTCGGGCAGGGTCAGCGTGTGTTGGGGTTTTTCAGTGCTACTTGCCGCTTTGTCGCGGTCGCTGCTGCCCATCAGGAACGGGCCAACAGGCACCTTCACCAGTTCCGGCACCCAGGCGGGCAGCTTTGGCGCTTGGGACACGCGCACTGTCGGCCCCACCACCGGCGACGCCTGCGGCGGCACCCGCACAGTGGGCGTTACGGCTGTAGGCTGTACCGGCGCTTGGCCCAATAGCGCCAAGCGAAAGCTCGCAATGTCTTGGGGGCGATCCTGCATGGCGAGGTTCAGCGCTTTACTAATCGCTGCCGCGACGTGGCGCGAAAGACGCGGGTTCAGGCGTTCCGGCGGCACCAACAGGTCGCTCGCTGCGGCAATGCGGTCAAAGGATGTCTCAGGCAATGTGCCGGTTAGCAATTGGTAAAGCGTTGCACCGAGGCTGTAGATGTCGCTGCGCTGGTCGGTATGTCCGGGGTTGAGCGGGTGCTGCTCCAACGGCGCGTAGGCGGGACTCAGACCCAGGCGCGACGAGATGACTTGGTCGGTACCCTGCTTAAACAGCCCAAAATCCACCAGTTTGATCAGGCCGCTCGGCGTCAAGCGCACGTTGGCGGGCTTCAAGTCGCGGTGCAAAATGGGCGGGTTTTGGCGGTGCAAATAGTCCAACACCGCACACAGTTGCAGCGCGAAGCCTAACACCTGTGTCTCTTCAAGCGGGCCACCGGCCTTCGCGCTCAACTCCTCAAGACTCTGCCCAGGGATGAACTCCATCACCAAATAGCCATTGCCCTGCTCGACGAACATCGCCTCGTATCTGGGTAAATGAGGATGCGGATGCTGTTGCAGCACCGCAAACTCACCCTGGAAACTGGTCATGCCGCTGGGGTCGAGGCTTTCCTTCAGCGCAAAGCGACTGCCGGGCGTGCGGGTGTCTTCGGCCTTGTAGACGGCCCCGAAGCCGCCCCAGCCGATGATCTTCCCGATGCGATAGTCGCGCACCCGGTCGCCGGGGTTGTACAGCCGCAGCGCCGAACGCAGGCTGCGTTGGCAGTGTTGGCATACGCTGACGGTGTCGGGGTTGTGGGTACCGCAGCCATCTTTGCAGATCAGCATGGAGATCTCTCGTTGGTGGTATGTCCGCCGACGGTGGCGGGCAGGGGGCGACCGGAGCGCCCCAATTATACGCGCCGTGCGGCGATTGGGGGTGGCCGACGCCCGCCAAGCCCAGGGCTGATGCAATGTCCTTGCGTCCGCCTCGGTTGGCGCCTGAAGGTGCGCCTGCGGAGCTTACGCCGCCACTGGAAACGCCCACGCTCCCAGGTGACACACTCCGGCGCTGCGTCAATGGCCTCGCGAAGCCCTAGCTACGCTTTGGCTGCCTGCGGGGTTAGCCACCGGGCCAGCAAATATTGGCACCGGGGGCGCGAAATCATTATACGGTCGCCTAGAATCATTATGCGGGTCGCCTCGAATCATTATACGGTCGGTTGGAATCATTATACGGTCGGCTCGAATCATTATACGGTCGGCTCGAATCATTATACGGGTCGCCTCGAATCATTATACGGTCGGCTCGAATCATTATACGGTCGGCTCGAATCATTATA
>CAIRDL010000794.1 GCA_903877345.1 uncultured Oscillochloris sp.
GTATGGGGATGGGGGATGGGGGAGAGGGGAAGGGAAAGGGGATGGGAATCATGTGCCCCGATCTCCATCCCCCATCCCCCATCCTCCATCCCCCACTCGCGCCTATGTTGAGGCGATGGGCGAATTGGGCGACTATTACCATCGCCAGTACGAACACGGCAACCGAGACGTGATCGCCATGCTACGCGCTGAGGAGGCGAACCTGCTGCACGCCCGACGGTTGGCGCTGCGGCATGGTTGGTATTATCAAATTACCAGTGCGATGCAGGGGCTGTTCCGGCTTTACGACCACACCGGGCGGCGGGCCGAGTGGCGCACCCTGGTTGAGGAGCTTGTGCCGAGCTTCGTAGACCCAACGAGCGACGGCCCGCTGCCGGGGCGGGAGGATGAGTGGAAATTGGTGAATGACTACCGCGTGAGGCTGCTGAGCGAGGAGCGACAGTGGGCTGCTGCCGCCAAGCTACAGGGGTTGAAAATAGACTACGCCCGCCAACAGGCCACGCCGCTGCTTGCCTTGCCACCGGAGCAACTGGACGCGGGGCAGCGCAACACCCTCCGCTCGCTGGCGGTGTCGGTTGAACAGCTTGGACATCTTCAGCGCGAAGCGGGCGCGGCGGCGTGTGTGGGGAGCTACCAAGAAGCGTTACAAGTCTTTGAGCGAATTGGCGCACAGACTGAAGCTGCCGTGATTGCCTTCAACTTAGGGCACGCCTACCTGACTTTACCCGCGCTGCACGACTTGGTACAGGCCGAAACGTGGTATCGGCGCAGCCTAGAGCTAATGCCCGAAAGAGACCGTCTAGGCAGGGGCAAGATGCTGGGCCAACTCGGCTTCGTGGCGAAGGAACGGTTCAAGGAAGCGCGGCAGTCCGGGGAGTCGGCGGCGGTGCTGGTGGAACATTTGAACAACGCACTGCGAGCCTACCAGGAAGCGCTTGGCATGATGCCGCCAGACGAAGTGCAGTCACGCGCCATCATCCACAACGCGCTTGGCAACATCTACAGCGATGCCGGGCAGACCGAGCAGGCGGTGGCGCACTACCGCGAAGCGATCCGCTACTTTGAGCAGGCGGGCAACCTCTACAACGCAGCGGTGACCCGCGAGAACGTCGCCATCGCCTACATGCAGGCGGGGCGGTTCGCCGATGCGTTGTTGTTCGCGCAGGCGGCGCAGCGCAACTACGTGCAGTTCGGCCCGGCGGCGGCGGATCGGGTGGCGTTAGCGCAGGGGCTTATTGAGGAGATTGAGGGGCTGATGAGGAAGGGGGGCGGGTAGGGGTGGCCTGCGACAGGCTCAGGCGGCGAAAGCGTTGGCTGAGCTTGTCGAAGCCAACGAGAGCGCTGCCTTCGACAAGCTCAGGCAGCGATGGGGCGTTGGCTCAGGCGACGGATGCCGACCACTTGGCGGCACAGTTTCACGCCCACATGAACCGGGGCGTGTTGCTGCTCTATCAACAGGTGAAGGCGCTGTCTGATCTGTATAAGCTGGCAACGGTGCTACAATAGCACCACCGTGCGAACAACGCATGGAGGAAAGCGAGGGTTGGGATGACGACGACTGAAACGGTGCGTCGCGCCTTCAATGTTTACGAGTATGCGTCTATGCGTGAGCGTGGCATCTTGACGGAGACGGAGCGCGTTGAGTTGCTTGATGGGGACATCCGCGTTATGAGTCCCATTGGCCCGTTGCACGCTGCCGTTGTCTCGAAGATCGTCAAATACCTGACGGCCCAACTCGGTGATACTGCTATTGTCAGTCCGCAAAACCCGGTGCGCCTAAATGACTATAGTGAGCCACAGCCTGATCTTGCGGTGCTCCGCTATCGCGCTGATTTTTATGCCCAGGCGCATCCCACCGCTGACGCCAGCCTGATCTTGATTGAGGTTGCTGACTCGACCGTTGCCTACGACCGAGGCGAGAAGATCCCGCGCTACGCAGCGGCTGGCATTCCCGAAGTGTGGCTGCTTGATCTTCCTCAACAGATGATTGAGCAATACACCGTCCCCGCCAGAGGCCAGTACACCCGTGTGCAGCGTCTCTTCCCCGGCGACACGCTTACCTCACCCACGGTGTCCGGCATCGTCCTCCCTGTCGGCGCACTTGTCGGGTAAAGAGGAAGGTGTCTGATGCCCCGCCTGCCCATCTACATGGATCATCACGCCACCACGCCGGTTGAGCCACGGGTACTCGCTGCGATGCTGCCCTACTTCACCGAGAGGTTCGGCAATGCCGCCAGTAAAGACCACACCTTCGGCTACCAAGCAAGCCAAGCGATTGAACAGGCCCGCGTTCAGGTGGCCGCGCTGATCAATGCCCGCCCCGACGAAATTATCTTCACCAGCGGAGCCACTGAGTCCGATAATCTCGCCCTCTTCGGTGTAGCTGAACGCTATGCTGACCAAGGCGACCATTTCATCACCTGTGTCACCGAACACAAGGCGATCCTCGACGCCGCGAAGCACCTATCCATCCTTCAGCGGTGCCAACGTCCCTGCTAACAGATAACGAGCGAACCGCTCGAACTGCCATTCGAGCTGATTCTGGCTCAACTGGAGCAGCCATTTGCTACAGGTGGAGCTTGCCTTGCCACTTTCCAGCACGCTCTGAAACGAAGGCCCCCAATCCGCGATGAGGCTGGTAAGTTCGTTATAGCGCTTAGCTTGACTGGGCTGTCGCTCAACTACCTTGCAAGGCAATCCATGCTCACGTGCGGCGGTTGCTACTGTAACGACCAAGCGTTGCCCAGCGAAAATATACGGATCGACCAAAATCAAGGTGGTGTGCTTAAGATCTAGCCGACCGGACGGCATACTGCTGTTGATTTCCGGGTTGCCCCTTACGAGCCGCTTGGGGAAGACCTGTTCCAACTGCTTACCAAAGCGAACCTCACTGCTGTTGGGAAAGCCAGCTTGCGCGGGATGAAGAAAGATGCGCTCAACCTCCTCCAGCGTGTTCAGGGACTCATTCGCACGGTTGAAGTCACGCGCACCGGCGGAGCGGAGCGTCACTGCTAGGTCATTTGCGGCAAGCAATGCCCGTGGGTGAATCTGGAAAAGGATTGGCCCGTAGACATTGGGTGTGCCAGCGTGACCACGAGTGAAGATCAAGCCAAAGTCTGAGAAATTGACAAAAATCTTATCCCAGACACCATGCTCCTGATCGGCACCATCGCTGTCAAAGGTGGTAAAAGTCTGACGATTCTGCTCAAGCAGCGCTCGCGAGGGGATACCGCCAAGGTTAAGATAGGCCAGAAAGTCCAGATATTGGCAGGCATGAAACACTGAAGCTTCGCGGCGTTCGAGTAACGCCACGAATGCGGCAATTTGGCTACCACGAAACATGAACTTGTTTCCTGTGACAAAAGAGCGGTTGGCAGGTGTGCAGTGCTGGTGAGCAGATCACGAAAAGCCTTCAAAGGCAAGTTGCTCTAGCGGTGCGTGCAAGGATTGTGCCGCGTAGTTATTTCGATCCGGCTGCTCTTCGGGTGCAAGGCGCTCGCTCGACTCTGGGTCAGGAACGGATTGAGCGGATCTGGCAAAAGCTACTTGCGGCAAACAAGGATCTAGGTTCTGTTGCACCTTGCTCAACACCGTATCGGTGGCAAGATGCGCCGTCAACGTTGCAGCTTCGGATGTAAGCAGTTCGTACACGCGGGGCCATGCACGTTGCCAAAGCTCGCTGGCCGCATCGTACGTAAGGCCAACCTGGCGTAACCGCCAAGCGGTCTCATGGCGAAACCAAACTCCGCTCAGATCAGCATTCACGCGGGCACTCTCAAAGTAGAAACTGGCCCACGCCAACTGCCGAGGTGGGATACGTAATTGGGTTGCAGCTTGCCGCAGCGCGATCTTCCCTGCTGGCGTATGCTTATCAATGCCAACCCAAACGGGGCAAGCTAGGGGAACGGTGGGCAACGCTTGGCGTTCTGGCAAGCCATCAATGACGGCTAGATAGGCCGCTGCCTGCATGAAAGCGCGATCCCAAGGCCAACCACCTCGACGATGCCCACGCCGGGCAGCCTCTACCAGCTGTTGCTGATCCGACGAGTGTGCCTGTCCTGCAACCCAAGCCCAGAACGCCTCAGGCCGCTCGATTGCCTGCTTGATGATGCGGATATGTGCATCAAAAGCGGGGTCAGAACATACCGTTGTTTCGCCTTCAGCCAAGGCATAGGCCATTGCGCCTAGGCCAGCTGCATCCTTGTACTTGGGATAGGCCGCAACACGTTCCAATACGGCGCTCACGGAAGCAAAATCACGGGTGAGGGTGTTGAGTTCAGCACCCAAGGGCCAACATTCCTCGCAAACGATAACTGCTACCCGCTGACGGAGCCAAGCCCGATCACCAGCCGTGAAAAGATGCTCAGTGAGCCGTCGCGTTAGTTCGACATCACCCCGGCGTACCGCCTTTTGCAACAAGGAGCGGCACATAGGATGCGTGGTTGGACTGCGTTGGCGCATCTTTACGCTCCAATGATTCTGCTACCTCATGACCCTCGCTTCTCCATGCGTGGAGCCGCTACGGTGCTGAAAAGTATAGCGTAGCGCAATCCTCAACGCAATGCGGCAACCGTGAGTATCGCCGCCCAGCCTGTATGCGCTGACGGCTGAATGCAGCAATCCTATCAGAGTCATGAAGGTTGCCCGGCGGTTGAAGCCGTGGGTTCTAGTTCTATGGTTACAAAGGCCGCCTATGCAGCCCGCATGAGCCTGCGAGGCAGGCTTCGTACCCACAAGAGCTAGAGGCTTCAGCCTCCCAGTTTCACAACCCGGATAGGCTTGCTATAGGCCAAAGCATAAGCTTCTGCTACAATGGCGCTCTCCATTGAGGATCACACATCTCCGACTCCCAGGTTCGCTCAGCCTAACGAGACCCGCAGCTTTGCATACCGGCACCTACAGCTTCCCCGCGCTACGCCTGCACCAAGGTGAACACACCTACTATCTCATTCACTGTCCGTTGCGGTTGCTCCCGCGCCTGCTGCTCTTTGATGAGCTTGAGGTACCTGCGCCTATCCGGCAGGCCCAATGGCTTGACCCCGCAGCCGTTGCGCGCTGGACACGCTATTTGTCTGCCCACCAAATAGTATCAGCCTGACCGCCAGTGCGCTGAAGCAGATCTTGGGCCTCGAACGCACCGCACGCGAAGGCGAGTTGGAACGTCTGTTGGCGGGGTTATAGAACTGTATGAGATGGACACGGCACCACGCGCATAAATCGTCTCCAGGTTACGGGCCGCGCCAACAGCGTTAGATGGATGTCCATTGTGCCAAAAGAATATAAATTCTACACAGACGATTCACTTTGTACATCCTTCAATATGTTGCGCCAAAGTATGCGGTGATCATCTTTCACATCACTATCTGAAAGGACTTGAGACGTATAGTTGAGCAGAAACTCATTAGGTTTCGCTATCATCCTAAGGTAATACCATATACTTCTATGGAGGCCATTCACAATGATCTGACAACCTGTTTGTGACCGCATCAATTCAACAGTTTTCATGATCTCTTGTTCTTTATTAGGCGCAATGTACTCGGTACAAGTAGATAGAATATAATAACGATCCACAACATTACCGTGGAATTTGCGAGGCAACGTAAGAAGCATGCCAACATCTATCTGTTTACCGGATTTGACTTCAACCGCTTCATAGGGCGAGCCATCAGAATGGTCTACTTGAACATCCCCTATCCAACCTTCTTTGTCATTTCCAGTATGGCGATGTGGATCCCTCAGAACTGTGCCTTTATACCTTGCAAGTTCGGGAACCAGAGATTGATAAATGGCCTGAATAGCTAAAACGGGGAGGCGTGCTTTTCCATTACCCTTTGCCTCCTCAAAATGACGTAATACAGCATTGAATATTTCTTGTATGGTCAGTTCTTTAGAAGAAGGGTAGTCAAATGTGGATATATCAACTTTATTGTGGATGTCAAGCGCCATAAGCAACACCAAAACAGGAAACGGATCAAATCCCTCTTCTTGTACCGCGTGTAGAATACCCAAGAAAGCCTCTAGATTTCCAGTACCTCTAGGCTTTCCGATGTAATCGAGTCTATAAGGGTACGGGCGCTCAAAATTACGACCACTCTCTGCACCGCTCGCTGCACAGGCTGTCAGACCCTTTATCTTCAAAAAAGGTGTGATGTGAATTTGATCTGTTGAACGATTAGAATAGCCATTTGGAAGATCTGCTTGAGCAAAACGAATGTCTTGAGCCGGATGTACAATTTTCTCGACTAAGCAGGTTGTAAGAATGCTGTAAAGGTATTTGTTTTGGTCTAAGTTTTCTACTATGGTTACTATTCCTTGGGCGACACTCTTGCCTAATGAAACAATGTTCCCGTTTTTCATGGTTTTCAGAGCATGTCCGAGTTTGTTTTGCTGTATGTGCCGTTGAAAAGACTCGTTGATGCCTTCGGTAAAGCTGTATTGGCCGCGTGTTTCAACAATACGAGCTTCGGAAGATTCAATACCTTGAGTGGTGCTAGGACTCATTGTCAGTGCATGGGCAAGGCTGTACGCTCGCGCAAGAACCGCTTCGTACGTTTCCATTGGAGGTGTTTCCTTACGCTTTGTCTTTCCATGCCACCGAGACTTGCCGATGGAGGCTGATGGTGAAGGGATAGCAGCAACGAAAATAGTTCGGTGGAATACTTGGATTCGTTTCGTTAACACGTATGTCAAATCTTAATCGTCGTAAGTAGCGCACCGTTTTAGTGAAATCAAAATCGTCCTGGTCACTTGCGAAAATAGCCTTTAATGCAAGAGCAGGGAGTACCTTGCTTGTCGATTCTCGTGTACTAAAGCGCTTGGCAAACTGGATGGCTGGATGCGTACTATGATTTGATATATCGGCATGCAGATCAAATATCGGATGCGGTTCAGTGAAGTGGCCGTATATATCAAACATTGTCTGATATGATGTATTTGTCTGAATATACGACTCTATTGAGTCCCAGGCGACAAAAACATCATCACCCTTGGTTGAATAAAGCGAACATTCTATTACTTCGAGGCCGTCTCCGATAGTATGGCGAAAATTGATTGTGTAGGTGATTGATGGTCTGTTGTTGTTTGATGGCGGAGAAGTTACATCAAAGATATCGATGGCGCATTTCCTGTTCGTGCGCCGAATAACCTCCTTATATGACGGCCCTGCATGATGCGATGGTAAAGGTAATCTTACTACTTTTTTGATGGAATTATAATATATATACGTTATTAGCTCTTTGGTCGCCTCTTGCTTCATGGTTTCGTCGGTTATAGTAAAGAGCGGCAGCATAAGGATTTCCTGGGACAACCTTTTGAGGCGCGTGGTTTTTGCTTTGTTGGCTTTCCTTGTATCGAAGGAAAGTTTCTCTGCTTGACCGAGTAGTTCAATCCCTAGATCCGATTGAAAAACTTGTTGCTTTACCGCTAAGGCGATATGGTTCGCAAAAACCGGAGGAACGGAGTTTCCTAATTGCTTTAATGCAATGGTATTACTGCCAGAAAACAGATAATCATCAGGAAATGATTGCAGTCTTTTGAACTCAGGCAGTGTGAATTTTCTATTCTTCCAGTGAAAAGGGCCAGAATACGCGCCTAGTTGTGCGACAATGGTTCGCACTGGCTTATGCGGATCGGCCTTGTATAGAAAATCAGAAAACCGAGATCTCCAGGCAAAGATCGGATGCGGGTAGCCCATTTCTCGGGTAAAGTAGTGATAGTTCATTCCCGGAGGTACTTCGGCAAGAAGGTTGCCGTGTTTTCCGGGATAGATGTGACAAACCTCGACTGGATCTTGCAAGTCTTCGATCGCTTCCAATGCAGTCATATGTGGCGTATTTGTAGATGAATTTGATCCATGCGTAGGTCTTGGGAAAGAAAAATCACCCGCTCTAAGCCCAACCATCAACAGTCTTTCTCGGTGTTGTGGCACACCATAATCCGCAGTATCGAGGACACGGTAGAATAGTTTGTACCCAAGATCTGAAAAAGCACTAATGATCCTCTTCCAGTCCTCGCCTTTGTTCGATCCTAGAATGCCTCTTACATTCTCGAACACAAAACCTTTCGGCTGAAAGTGCTTAACGAAGCGGCAATAGTGTTCAAAAAGGCTGCCGCGCTCATTTCGTGTGCCTTCAGCCCCTCCAGCTCTCCGCCCAATTGCCGAGAAACTCTGACACGGAGGCCCACCGATGATGAAGTCAATCTGTTGATTGTTGATTTCAGTAGGATCAAGATCGCGGATATCTCTGTTAAGGATTTGGCAATTTTCGTCGAGGAAGTTGCCGATATTAATCCGGAGGGTATCACAGAAGATAGGCTCTTTTTCAACACAGGCGACAATATGAAAGCCTGCAAGATGGAACCCAATATCCAAGCCACCAGCACCAGAAAAGAGCGATAGTGTTATCGGTTTGTTCTTTTGAGGACTAAACATCATTTTCTTCCCTGACAGTCTACCGTCTAACAGAAAGCTATAGCAGTCCTATCCAGGTTGTGAAGGGGAGTCAAGGCTTCAGCCGGCTAAAGTCTTGACTCCCCTTTATGGTACCAAGAGGATTGCGATAGTATACCATAGATCAAACAAATGTTTGCAGTAAAGTTTGCGCTTACCATAGGCATCCGAACCAAAACGGTTGCACCGTCACCGCAGGAGCCGCTCACGCATCTATGCTCCGCTGTCGCTGGGACACGGAGGCGCGTTTACCTTCGGGGTTTGGTTGCGGAAAATTGACACAGGGTTGAAAATATTTAATTTATGAGGCGCAGGAAAGGATTGTGAGGGCGCAGGAAAGGATTGTGAGGGCGCAGGAAAGGATTGTGAGGGCGCAGGAAAGGATTAGGAGGGCGCAGGAAAGGATTCTGAGGGCGCAGGAAAGGATTCTGAGGGCGCAGGAAAGGATTCTGAGGGCGCAGGAAAGGATTCTGAGGGCGCAGGA
>CAIRDL010000795.1 GCA_903877345.1 uncultured Oscillochloris sp.
AGCGTGCTCGCCCGCAGCGTCCGTTGGCTGAGCTTGTCGAAGCCCGCGTCCGTTGGCTGAGCTTGTCGAAGCCCGCGTCCGTTGGCTAAGCGTGTCGAAGCCAACGCTTTTGCAAGAAAACTTCGTTGACGGACTATTTAGCCGCGTTGGAAAGCCTCGTCTACAAACCCGTAATCAAGTCTAGGCAAAGGTGCGGGGCGGTTGCGCTTGCCCCGCAACACCATTATGATCACCGTCGGCATTATCGCCAATCCCGCGTCGGGCAAAGACATTCGCCGCCTTGTGGCCCACGGCTCGGTCTTCGACAACGACGAAAAGGTCAGCATTGTTAAACGGGTGCTGCTCGGCCTGGAAGCGACGGGCGTGCAGCGCGTTTGGATTATGCCCGACCGCTTCGGTATCGGCCGCAAGGCGCTTGACAATCTGAAACTCGGCATCGAGGCGGGCTTGCTCCCCATGCCGGTGAAGTTCACCCACGACGACTCGCGCCGGACGGCGGAACTTATGACCGCTGGGGGCGCACGCTGTATCGTCACCCTGGGTGGCGACGGCCCCAACCGGCTGGTTGCCCGCGCCTGTGGCGACGTGCCGCTGATGCCGATTTCCACCGGCACCAACAATGTCTTTCCGCTGATGATTGAAGCCACTACCGCCGGCCTCGCGGCGGGTCTGGTGGCGGTCGGCCAAGCTGACGCCGCCATCACGTATGCGCCCCGCATAGATGTCTAGCGGCTCGCCCCCGACGCCCCGCCCGAGGTGCCACCCGTGGGCACGCCGCCCGACGACATCGCCTTGGTGGACGCGGCGGTTTACGATGAGCGCTTTATCGCCTCGCGGGCGATCTGGGACAGTCGGAAGATCCGCGACCTGTTGCTCACGCGGGCCGAACCGGGGAATATTGGCCTCTCGTCCATTAGGGTGGGCTTGCTGGCTGGGGCTTATCCGCCGGGGTACGGGATCTACATGCGGTTGGACACGACGGGGACACTGGTGCGCGCCCCGGTTGCCCCTGGGCTGATGCAGACCGTGTATGTGGAAGCGCAGCGTTTGCTGGCCCCCGACGAGGCCGTTCAGATTAGCCACGGGCAGCCGTGTGTGCTGGCCTTCGACGGCGAGCGCGAGTTGGAATTGCGCGCCGGGGCGACGGCGGTGCTGCGCCTAAACGCCCGTGGCCCCCGCGTGGTCGATCCGCGTCGTGCTATCGAGATCGCGGCGCGAGCGGGGGCGTTCCGGTGTGTCTTGCTCGAGTCCTAGCCACTGGCGCTATAATGCGCAGGGCAAACGGGCAAGCGAAGGCAAGGGTTCTATGCACGACCCACTAATCTTTCCGCCGGGGTTCATCTGGGGTGCTGCTACCGCTGCCTACCAGATTGAGGGCGCGTGGGCCACCGATGGCAAGGGCGAGAGCATTTGGGATCGTTTTGCCCACACGCCGGGCCACATCGCGGGCGGCGATACGGGCGATGTGGCGTGCGATCACTACCACCGTTGGGCTGAAGATGTCGAACATATGGCAGCGCTCGGCCTGAAGAGCTACCGCTTCAGCATCGCCTGGACGCGCATCTTCCCCGATGGCGGTATGCAGCCGAATCAGCGCGGCCTCGACTTCTATCGCCGCCTGATTGAAGCGCTCAACAC
>CAIRDL010000796.1 GCA_903877345.1 uncultured Oscillochloris sp.
GCCTTTACCGTGAATCCCTTGATGTCGTTGACGAGCGCGCAGACGATGTGCCCGGCCTGCCGGTAGCCAGACTCCCAGAATTTCTGGTACTCGCTGAGCCGCGCATCGGCCAGGTCGATCACCTCGCGGATGGCCGAGGCGGCGGTGGCCCACTTGAGCTACCACGGGGTCTTTCCCGTCGGTGGAAGTCCGCGTTTCGCCAATCTCGTGATTGGCAAGGAACGATTCTATGCCGACGAACTCTACCGCGCCAAACTGCGGGCCGCCCTGCTCTTCCTCAATGCATGTGACAGCGGACAACACGGCGAAGGTCTGCAGGGATTGGTTAGCGCGGCCCTGGTCGCAGGAGCAAGTGCGGTGATCGCAACGATGTGGAAGGTGCAACCCAAGTTTGGGCGTACCTTCCCCCAGCGCTTCTACACGCACTGGCAGGCGGGCCTCACCTGCGTTGAAGCCTTGCGCCAAGCCCAAATGGAGTGCGTCAAGGCTTCACCCGTCACCTGGGCTCCCTATTATCTGACCGGACTACCGGCGATCACGTTGCCCGGGCGCTGAAAACGCTGGTGAATAATCTGTAGGATGGCGATCCCTGTTTGTTCATCGTCTCCTTACATGCATCGTGTAGACTTGCGTACTATCGTGAGTCTTAGTTTACTGCGCCTGTCGTGTCCATGTTTTGACACACCATGCCTAGTGGAAAGAAGCGAGGAACCGCATGCGCTATCGTCGCGCTCGCGCCACCCTATGCAGTCTCGTGCTGCTTACAGTGTTGGCTGGGTTGAGCATGACCGGCCCTGGGCCAACCCCGGTGGCCGCACAACAGGCCACGGTCTTCACCACAGGTGAGGGGTTGGCCAATGATCTGTTGAAGGGTTGGCAGCGCGTCCAGCTTCAGGGGCAGATTGCCGGACGCTACAGCGCGGTGCTTACCGCCCCGCTGTGTAGCAGCCAGAATAGCGTGGGGTGCCAGAGCGACGGCGCGACCACCGCGCATTTGATCAGCCTAACCGTCGAGCGGGCGAGCAGCGAGGCGACCGCCGCTGGTGACGAACTGCCCGCCACCCTTGATCAACTCGCGTTTACCCGCACGGCGGCGACGGTTGATGGGCAACCCGCTACCCGCTTCACGGCACCCAACACAGACCAGTACTTCTCCCAAGTGGTGGTGCTGGAGGTGGAGGGCGTTTACTACCATTTGGCTTTCAGCGCGAGTTTCCAGGCTGCCCCACACCTAGTTGACCAAATCCTCGCTGGCTTCACGCTTCGTCCCGCCGAGGCACCGGCCCCCTTTATCGCCTCTGGCAATACGTCGCCAACGCCGGCTCCCGATCCGGGTCTTGTGAATCAGTACACCGTCTTCCTGCCAGCGGTTAGCCGCGCAAACACCCCGGTGCAGACGCAACAGGCTGGGTCGCCCGCCTCGCGGTTCACGGTGGCACAGGCGACCGGGACGGGCCTTTCGTGGGTGTTTAACCGTGAACAGCTTGCCCAACTGGCAGCTTCCTACGGTCCGCTCTATACAAACCCTGGGGACAATTATTACCACCCAACCGCTGATGGCGCACACTTCATTGACTGCATGCTGCGGGCTTCTGGTTTGCCGGGCGCACGCTGTAATGGTTCTTCTGATAGTTATTTTTGGATGAACGACCTTTATACCTTCGTCACAGGCATTGGTGCCCAGCCAACCGCAGCGCCAATGCGCGGCGATGTGCTGTTCTTCCATGATGGCAGTGCCTATTGCTGGGGTGGAATCGTGGTTGAGGTTGCCAGCGGCGCGGTCTACATCGCGACCCATTCGCAGAATAACAGTCGCGTCAGAGCATCAGCGCTGCGTTGCAACGATGCGAGTGGGCGGGCGACTATCGTACCTCGTCAGGACTACCTCCACCTTGATGCGGAGGCACCGAGCGCCTTCTTCCTTACGCCCGCAGCGGGCAAGCGCCACCCTAGCGACACCTCGCCCATTACCTACCAAGGCACCGATGTGGGCAGCGGGTTGGCTGGTTTCACCCTGCGCTACTGGAAAGACGGGGCGCTTACCGTCCTCGCCAGCAAGACCACCGGCACCAGTTGGACAGGTGGCCTCAATCTTCCCTGTCGTGCCGTCACCGCTGAAGTGGTGGCACACGACCGCACGGGCAACGTTGACGAGACGCGGGGCGATAGCCGCAGCCTAACCATCTTGGTGCGCGGGGATGTGAATGCGGACGGCGTCATTGACGCGGCAGATCTCGAATTGTTGGTTGAAGCCGAGGGCTTAGCGACTGGACAGCTTGGATTCACTGCCGCCCTCGACCCAACGGGCGACGGGCGCGTTGACGCTGCCGACCGGCTCTTGGTGCAGCGCCGCATGAGCGAGACGTGCCCGCAACC
>CAIRDL010000797.1 GCA_903877345.1 uncultured Oscillochloris sp.
GCCTGGTTCAGTCTAACGACTTAGGGAAGCGGAAGATTTAAAACATCCCATCTGCTGCGTGCTGCGTGATCCGTGATCGGCCAGGATGCGGCCCGGTCACGGATCACGGATCACGCAGCACGCATCAAGCAGCGACCGGGACGGTTTAGATTTTCCGCTTCCCTTAGGCAGATTTTAGATTGCAGCTTTGCTGCAACAGGACGCGGTGCGTTTACCTAAACTGTCAATCTGATCTGAACCTTGTCCTGTGAACCTAATAAATTTTCGGGGTGAAGGGGACTTATCACTCTATGACAACGTTACTGCTGGAACCAGGGGTCATTGTGCATGAGCGCTACCGCGTGGTGCGCCTCATGGGCCAAGGCGGCATGGGGGCTGTCTACGAGGTGGTTGACCAGCGTCTCGGTAATCCGTTGGCCCTGAAGCAGATGATCGTGACCGGCGAGCAGATGAACCACGCTTTTGAACGCGAGGCGCAACTGTTGGCCCAACTGCGCCATACGGCACTGCCCAAGGTGATTGACCACTTTAGCATCGAGGCCGGAACCTTCCTGGCGATGGAGTTCATTCCCGGCGACGATCTCGCCACCATGCTCGAAGAGCGACAGGCTCCTTTTCCGGTCGAAACGGTGTTTACCTGGGCTGACCAATTGCTTGATGTCTTGCACTATTTGCATACGCAGCCCAAGCCGATTATTCATCGTGATATTAAGCCCCAGAACCTCAAACTGACCCCCCAGGGCACGATCATTCTGCTCGATTTTGGTTTGGCGAAAGGTTCACTGCACTTCCAATCGCAAGTCAGCCGAAACCAGAGTGTGTACGGCTATACGCCGCAGTATGCGCCCCCTGAGCAGATCCAAGGTTCGGGGACTGATCCGCGCAGCGATCTCTATTCGCTGGCGGCGACCCTCTATAGCCTGCTGACGAATGCCCCGCCGGAAGGGGCGCTCGTTCGGCTGGCAAATGTCGGGAGTAATCAGTCCGACTCGTTGCGCCCGGCCCATCTGGTCAATCCTGAGGTGCCGGTTGCGTTCAGCGAACTGTTGCACCAGACCCTCGCGCTGAGTGCGAGTAGGCGCCCCGTCAGTGCTGAAGCAATGCGCGCCGCCCTTCACAGCAGCAAGCTCCACGCCGCCGCGTCACCCACCGCACGGGCAGCATGGCTCTGGCCGACCGTGATTGGCGGCGGGGCCGTGGTGCTGTTGGCCTTGGTGGCCGCCATCGTCATGGGTATGCGCGCCTCAGGGGCAACGGCGAACACTCTGACAACAAGCGGCGTGGCCGTGAGCGTAGACTCGACAGGAACCGTTGTGCGGAGCGTCAGTCAGGTGGCGGAGCTGGTGACCGCCACAACTGACACGCTTGGCGAAGCAGAGGTCGCGACCACGAACGCCGCCGCCGCGAATGCTACCGCCACCGCGAACGCCGCCGCCCGTGCCGAACTTGCCACCGCCAGCGCGGTCGCGCAGACGCAAACCGTCGTGGTGTCCAACATGACCGCAACAGCGGTGATCCAGCGCACAGCGCTTGTTGCTGATCTAAGCCGCCCGCCCGCCCACAACTCAGACGAGCTTGGTGTTGCGGTCGCCAGCTACGATCCCACCTTCGAGGGTCTGCTCTTAACGAGTGGCTATACGCAGAATATCGTAACTGTGAAAGGCCACCGGGTACTCCAGCCGAGTCAGACCGAGCCGATCCGCCACACTTGGGTGCGTGACTTGGACTATGCCAGTAGCGGCTACGGCTATGTGCTGGGGAATATGACGCTTTTGCGGGACAACATTCAGCTCTTTCTCGACGATGTCCAGGCGAACGGGATTGTCCCCGATGTCTTCAACGAGAACGGCTATAACCTTAACAAGGCGTGGGACAGCATGCCGAATCTGATCCACGCGAGCTATGTCTATGTCGCCAAGACGGGCGACCGGGCTTTTTATCGGAAAAACCAGCAGAAATTACAGTGGGTTGGCAACTGGATCGTCAGCCTTGACAGCAACGGCGATGGGCTGCCTGATCGCGATGAATATCCGAACGGCTACTACAACTCAATCAAAAACAGCGTGCGCCACACTTACGCTCTGGCGAAGTTCTACGGTGCGTTTCGCGAATTGGCCGAGCTTGAGCGGGCGCTTGGCGGCGACGGGACGGCGTGGGATCTGCGCGCTGATCAGTTGCGCAGCGGGTTTCACCGTCCTTTCGATCAAGGCGGCTATTGGGCCGCAGGGCAAGCTTGGCCCGTGGCTTGGCGTGATCCCGGCCAGGAGCCGGTGACGACTCTCGAAACCTTTGGGGTGTTTGAAGCGCTGCGCACGGGACTGATTCGCCCCGCTGACGAACACTACCGCGAGTTGCTGCAGGCGCTGCACGACCGCTTGCCCGATCTGATGAAGGGCCAGACGCCGCTGCGGTTGGCCCTCGATGGCTACGCCAAAGGTATGTTAGTCCCAGCGGCTCGCGACCAGTGGAAGCTGGATGCCAGCGCACCCTGGATTGTCGGGCCAGCCGCCCTTGCCTATACGGTGGCGGGCTACCCAGAAGATGCCCGGACCTTGTTGGATGCCTACAAGCAGGCGGCGGGGCCAACCGCACCCAAGGTGGTGCAACTCGCCGCAGTCAATAGCTCCGGCAGCGAAGGCCGCAGTGGCGCTTGGGGCAGTGCCGCTTGGTTCATCGCGCTCTATGGCGGCCATTATGGGCTGACCATGACCCCGGCGGCGCTGCTTGTGCAGCCGCGCCCCTTCATCACCATTGCTGGGGATGCTGTGCAGAACCTGAGCTACCAAGGGGCGCTGGTGCAGTTGGCGCTTGACGCGACAGGGCGTACCTACCGCCTCAGTGTCAACCGGCCCACGGCAGCCATCCTGCGCCCAATGGGGCAAGCGACTCAACTCCAGCTTGATGATGGCCCCCAACAGGCTGAGGCCGCGCTGGTGCTTCAGCCTGGGCAAACCTATGTCGTTCGGAGTCAGCCCTAAGGCTGGATTGTAGATTGTGGATTGTAGGTAGCGCAGGCGTCTCGCCTGCATGTGGGCGGGAAGCCATGCCTAGCCAAGACTGTAAAGTAGCCACAAACCTTGTCTAATGTGCTCCTACCTTCGCTACGGGCGCGGTTCGTCAAAGCGGCGTTCCGCTGGCTTGCCCCCTTGCTTTCGGCGAGTACGCTGACGATTGGCTTGGGCCTCAGCCTTGATCTCACCGGGGCGCTCCATGTCTATGGGCTAAGCAGCCTTATGGGCCAGAAACTTGCAACGGGGACGAGCCTGTTGCTTGTTGGCCTTGCGCTTGGTTGGGTGGCGGTTGCGGCCCAAGCGACGACGGCTTTAGTGCCAGTGACGGAGGCCCGACGGCGGCGCGTGCAGCGCGGTTTGACGCTGCTGCTGTTGCTGGCGTGGCTTGCCACGGTGCGAAGTTGGCTGTTCTTCCTAACGCCCCAGGCGACCACGCTGGAATTGGCCCTCGCAGGGGTCGGAACGCTGGGCCTGATCCTTGCCCTGGGTTGGCCGCCCGCACCGATCTGGCTGGTGGGCATGGCAGCCGTGTTGGGAAGCTGCGCACGGCTGCTGAGTTTCGCCGTTGTGCCGATAGACCCCGCCCACGGCGATATGCTCCCGTTGGTACAAGGCGCGCTTGGGAACCTCATGGCGGGCCAAAGCCCCTACGCGCTCTACGCGATGCCGTGGGAAGTGCCGCTGACTTATCTCCCGCTGACCTGGCTGGCCTATCTGCCGCCCTACCTGTTGGGGGCGGATCTGCGGATTACCAACGTGTGCGCCGAGTTGGGCCTCGGCCTGCTGTTGCTCTGGCAGGCGCGGCTGAAGCCGGAGGCAACGACGGGCCTGCTGCTTTGGGCTTGGCTCTTCCTGCAACCGTCAGCCCTGAGTTGGTCGTTAGCGACCACGGCTCCTGTGCAGTGGTTGCTGCTAACCGCCCTGCTGCTCTTTCTGAGCACTGAGCAGATCAGACCAGCAGCCGTTTTGCTTGGCCTCTGCCTAGCGGCAACACCCCTGGTCAGCGTAATCGTGCCGTTTGCGCTGCTGTGTTGGTGGCGCTTGGGCGGTTGGCGACTGGTGCGTCGCCAAATCGGCACTGCGGCCCTCGTTGCGCTGCCCCTTGTGCTGCCCTTCCTGCTCTGGGCACCGCAGCCCTTCAGCTTCGGGGTCTGGCGCTGGTTCAATGACAACGACCTGTACCCGCGTCTGCGCTGGGAGCTAGATCAGACCTGGGCGCGCATGATCGGCTTCAGCGGGATGTTCTGGCGCCACCACTTGGTAGGGTTGTTGAAACCGATCCAGGCGCTGTTGCTGCTCGGCGTTGCCGCGCACTACCAGCGCGGCGGCGCGACCGCGTTGCGGCTGGCACCTTACGTTGCAACGGCGTTTCTGCTCTTCACCTTGTTTAACCCGGTGTTGTGGCCCTACCTCTATAATCCAGCCCTTCTGGCCGCCTTGGTCGCCGTGACCCGGCTTGGTCAGCAGCGGGCTGTTGAAGGAGTTTTGCATGCGCCCGACCTCGCGCCTCGCGCTCCTGATCTGGATGAGCCTGAGCCTCGCGCTGGGCGGTTGCGGATTGACGCCTAGCAAGCAGATCCCGCCCGCCTCACCAGTTGCCGAAGCCCCCACCGCGACATTGATCGCAGCGTTAAGCCCACCGCGTCCGTTGCCCACGCAGCCCGCCCAGACCGCAACGCCGCAGCCAAGCCCCTTGGCCACCGCCAGCCCAACCTTGGTTCCACCCACGCCCACCTTGCCCCCCATTCCCAAGCGCGACTTTGCCGACGCCAGCGCTCAGTACGACCCGGAGACCGAGGCGCTGCTGTTGGCAAATG
Organism: uncultured Oscillochloris sp.; assembly: GCA_903877345.1. Classification (GTDB taxonomy): domain Bacteria; phylum Chloroflexota; class Chloroflexia; order Chloroflexales; family Chloroflexaceae; genus CAIWXH01. The sequence continues at coordinate 4,829 of CAIRDL010000797.1, forward strand.
GCTACCAGGCGAATGTGATCAAAGTCGAAACAGGCCGCCGGGGTCTCCGCGCTAGTCAGCGGAGCTACGCCAACAGTGTTTGGAGCCGCGATCTCGACTATGCGATCAGCGGCTACAGCTACGCGCTGGGCAATATGAACGTGCTGCGGGAGAATGTCGAACTCTTTCTGGAGCGGGTCGCCCCAGACGGCATTGCGCCTGAAACGATTTACCTTCGCGGACGGCAGTTGGATTACGAGAACCGCCAGGCTTGGGACAGCTTGCCAAACGTGATCCACGCGGTCTATGTCTACAGTGCCAAAACCGGCGACCGGGCTTTTTACCAGAACTACCGGAAGACCGTGCTGCGCATTGGCGAGCGGATCGCGGCGATGGACAGTAACGACGACGGTCTGCCCGAAGGCGATGCATTCCCCTTCGGCTACTACGACTCGCTCACCAACAGCGTGCGCCACACCTACGCCATCGCCAAATTTTACGCAGCCTACAACGAGTTGAGCGAATTGGAGCAAGTCGCTGGTGGGGACAACGCCGTGTGGATGCAGCGGGCAGAACGACTGCGCGCCGGGTTTCACCGTGACGTGAGCCAGGGCGGCTACTGGCTTACGGATCAGGCTTGGCCGTTGGCTTGGTACCAAACTGATGGCAGCGTCATCAACGTTTTGGAAACGTACGGGGTTTTTGCGGCCTTGCAAAGCGGCCTCATTGCACCGAGTGACGGCGACCGCTACCGTAAGCTCGTCGCCACGCTGCATGCACGGCTGCCCGAGTTGCTTGATGGGCCAACCCCGTTGCGCTTGGCCCTGGGCGGTTACGAGCAAGCCCTACGACGGCCCGTTGACCCGCCCGTGCCGCTCTGGATGCTTGACGCGAGTGCGCCTTGGGTGGTCGGCCTAGCCGCCCCGGCCTATGCTGCTGCGGGCTACCGGGAAGACGCCCTTAGCCTCATGGAAGCCTACACGACGATGGCGCACGCCACCAACCCGCCCGTGCTGGAATTTGCGGCGGGGCCGAATGCCCGCTACGGTGCCGGCAATAGTGGCGATGGCGGGCGTACTTGGGACAGCGCCGCGTGGTTTATGGCGATCTATGGTGGGCATTATGGGCTGACCATGACCCCCGCCGCCCTCGTCGTCCAACCAATGCCGCTCTTCAACCGTGCCGATGACCGTGTGACCAACCTGAGTTACCAAGGAGCGTATGTTCAGTTGTCCCTGGATGCGGCACAGCAAATCTACCGTCTCCAAGTTGATCACCCCATTCCGGTGCGGCTGCGCCCAATGGGGAACGCGCAACAGCTCCGGGTGAACGGCGGGGCGCTGGTGCGTGAGGCCGCCTTGATACTCCAGCCAGGCCAGACCTATGTGGTCGCGAGTGACCCCGTCGTGCCGTAAGGCAAGGTGGAAAAAAACGTGCCGTAAGGGGCGCAGGGAAGCACATCGCCCCCGCGCCCCTCGGCATTCACGCCAGGGTGAAGCCAAGCATCAGCGCCAAGTCGCGCACCGTGGCCCGCGCCGTCGTCACGTCGCGGCCTTCGGCGGCGGCGGCCAGGGTGTCACCGATCATTGTGTGCAGCACCGCGAGGGCGGCGGGCGTATTCAGATCGTCAGCCATCGCCGCCTTGAACTCCGCAACGGCCCGACACAGGTCAAGCGGTGCGCCAGCGCCGCCTTGGGCCACACTCGCCTCGCGCAACTGTTGCACCAAAGCGGTATATGCCCCAACCGCCTCGCGGCGGTATTCACAATCTTCGCGGTAGTGCTGGCTGAACAGATACCAGCGGATCGGGTCAGGCCCATGCTCGCGCAAGGCGTCGCGGGCAAAGACCAGATTGCCAAGCGACTTGCTCATCTTTTCGCCGTCGAGCCAGACGAGGCCCGTGTGCATCCAGACGCGCACGAAGGGGTGCTTGCCAGTCACGGGTTCAATCTGCGCGATTTCGCAAGGGTGGTGGGGAAAAATGAGGTCGGCCCCGCCACCGTGGATGTCCACCTGATCGCCAAGGTAGCGCGTCGCCATCGCGCTGCATTCGATATGCCAACCGGGGCGACCCAGACCCCACGGACTCGGCCACGTCGGATCATCAGGCTTGCCCGTCTGCCAAAGCACAAAATCAAGCGGGTCACGCTTGAGCGGATCGTGCGGGTCGTTCCCGCGCTGATTGGCCGTCACCAACAGTTCATCGTAGCCCATACGCGCCATTTTGCCGAAAGCGGGGTCGCTACGCACGCTGAAATAGACGTTGCCTTCTACCACATAGGCGTGGCCGAGTTCAACCAAACGGGCGATAATCGGCAGCATCGCGCCAATCTCTTCGCTCGCCCGTGGAAAATAGGTCGGCGGCAAGATATTCAGCCCCTGACAGTCTTCCAGATATTGCGCCACTTGCTGTTCGGCCAACCCTTGCCAACTGAGACCGTCGCGCTTCGCCCGCTCAAAGAGCGGATCATCCACATCGGTGACATTCTGACAGTAGCGCACTTCGGCCCCCTGCCAGCACAAGTAGCGCACCAGCAGATCGAAAAAGAGATAGGTGCGGGCATGGCCCATATGGGTCGTCGCGTAGGGCGTCACGCCGCAAACGTAGAGGGTGACGGGGCGATCAGTCGGGAGGACAAACGGTTCCTTCGCTCGGGCGAGCGAGTTGAAGAGCAGCATGCTGGCTCCTGCCTTTTGGGTAAAAGCTGACGGGCGCGGGGGACGCCTTCGATTATACCAGGGGGTAAGCCGACACCTACGCCTCCGCACACGCCGACAGGGTGGCAGTATAGGCAGCACCGGCCCGTATGATCGGGCGGGTGGCGATGAGCGTAATATCGTCGTGCGGTTCGGCCTCGCCAACGAAGCTAAGCACCTCTGCAAGAATACGCTGCACCAGTTCACCCACCTCCAGACCGCCAGGCAAGCGCGTGACGAAATGTTCGAGGCGCTCAAAACCAAAGAGTTCACCGGCGCAGTTATGGGCCTCGACAATGCCGTCACTGAGCAAGATCAGCGTGTCGCCGGGTGCCAGGGGCACCGTCACTTCGGTGTATGCCATCGTGATCGCCGTGCCAAGCGGCAGCCCGCTCACATCAACAAAAGCACAACCGACCAAATGATCCGGCCCATTTTTGGCCAGCAAGGGGGCAATCATCCCCGCGTTTGCCACCGTGACCGAACAGCCATCGGCAGCGAACGAGGCGATCTGGAGCGCCGCGTTCATCTGGTTGGCTTGGAGGCGTGGCCGCAAAGCTTCGTGCAGCGCCGCCAACAACGCCGCCGGATGCGCCATAAAATGCGCCTGCGCTTCGAGGGTCGAGCTCGTCAGGGCCATAAGGAGCGCGGCGGCGATCCCTTTGCCCGAAATATCGCCGATAGCGACGGCAGCGCGTCCATCAGGCAACGCCAGATAGGTGTAAAAATCGCCCCCGACCTCGCTGGCAGGCAGCGAACGCCCGTAGACGCTCAGCACCTCGTTGCGCCAAGGCGGCGTATGCGGCAGCAACCCCTGTTGAATGTCGCGCGCAAGCGCCAACCCGTGACGGAGGCGCTCGTTCTGATGCTCAATCTCGTGCTGGCTGTGCTGCAAGCGCTCAGCCATATGGTTAAAAGCCCCAGCGAGTTGGCCCAACTCATCGCCAGGCGTGACCGCAATGCGATGGGCCAACTCGCCACCCGCCAACGCCTGGGCACCCGCCCTAAGCAGCCTAATCGGCTCGACGAAGCGCCGCGCCTGAAACAACGCCCAAGTGAGCGCCAACATACCGACGAAGGCAACCACCACTCCGAGCAGCCACAGGCTGCGATAGACCTCGACGAAACATGTGCTGGAGGGTTGCTCGACGATAACGGACCAACTGACGGGTGTAAGCGGAGCCACAGGCGTTCGCGCACCCACGACAAACTGGCCGTCGCCACCCAGGTATTCGCCCACCGTAGCCGCCTCACGGTAAAGCGCGGCCAGATCAGGCGGCGGACGCCAACCGGGGGACTTATCGGTGACAAGCACCTGGCGTTGCGGGTCAACCAAATAGGCCGTTTTGCCCTTCCCCTGCACAGCCAAGCGCAAAATCTGGCTAACGCGGGCGGCGCTCACCTCGACCGCAAACGCCCCAATAAGCTTGCCGCTCTGCGGCTCACGCATTGGCAAGACCACGAGGAAAACCTGATAGCCGTCGCTGCCCTGAATAATCGTGGTGCGCCCGCCTTGGCCGAGGCCGACGGCACCTGCAATCAACCCCGGATCAACGGCCACCGGCGCGACCTTCTGGGCCGCTAGGCGGTCGCTGCTGACCACCGTCGTCACGGTGCCAGCGGCATTCACGAGCGTCAGCGCCCGCAGATCTGGCGAGGCATTGACGAGGTGGTTAGCCACACTGAGCAGCGCCGCGTTGTCCGACTCCGGGCGCAAATCGCGCCCCGAACGCAGTAGTTGCTGTTCAACGTCGTAGAAAAACGTGGCAATATTCGCAGCGATTTGGTCAGCGATGGCTTGTTGACTGGCGAAGGCATTGCGCTGTTGCACTTGGAAGAGGATGCCAATCAGCAGGGTGCCGATGAACAACAAGGGCAACGTAGAGGAAATCAGGTACGACCAGCGGAGCCGGTTGGTGATATTCATAAGCGTAGGGGCGAAGCATCGCCTGAAGGTGTGCGGAGGTAACGCCTAACGTGGTGACGGCGCTGCTTGGCCCTACAGGTTACACTACTACAATCCCCGTGCCAGCGATCACTGCACCAATCTGCCAACAAGGCTCACCCTCGGCGGTACAGCGGCGCAACAGTTCAGCGGCAGCATCTGGGGGCAGCGCCAACAACAGCCCGCCAGAGGTCTGAGGGTCGTAGAGTATGCACTGCTGGGCCGCGTCAAGGGTGCCTGCGTAGCGCACATAACCGGGGGCTTCGAGGTATTCGCGGTTGCGGTTGAGGCCACCGGGTGCCAGACCACGCTGCGCGTAAGTTACGGCCCCCGGTAGTAGCGGCAAGGCGGCAAACTCGATGCGTAAGCCCATCTGACTGCGCCGGGCAACCTCGGCGGCGTGTCCGAGGAGGCCGAAGCCAGTCACATCAGTTGCCGCGTGGACGCCCACCGCCGCAGCGAGTTCAGCCGCCCGTCGGTTCAGCCGGAGCATACTGGCGACGGCCACCGCAAGGTCAGCCGCCGTCCCCTCATTCCACTTGCTCGCCGTGGTAATCAGGCCGGTACCAAGCGGTTTGGTGAGCAGCAACACATCGCCGGGCCGGGCACCACCCTTCGTCGTGACGCGGGCCGGGTCAACCAAACCAGTGACGCACAGCCCATACTTCGGCTCACGGTCAGTAACGGTGTGACCGCCCGCGATGACAACGCCAACCTCGGCGGCCTTATCGGCACCGCCCTGCATAATTGCTGCCATAATAGTTGGGTCGAGCGTGTCGGGGAAGGCGGCAATGGCAAGCGCCAAAATGGGCCGCCCGCCCATCGCATACACATCGCTAAGGGCGTTGGCCGCCGCGATGGCCCCGTAGGTATAAGGATCATCCACAATCGGCGGAAAAAAGTCAACCGTCTGCACCAGCGCTTGGTGGTCATCCAAGCGATACACCGCCGCATCATCACTCGCCTCCAACCCAATGAGCAGGTTGGAGTTCGTTGGGAGGCGCAACGTTGCTAATAGGTTGGTGAGGGCACCCGGCCCCAGTTTCGCCGCTCAGCCAGCGCAAGCGACCATACTGGTCAGCCGCACGTGTTCACGCTGATCCATGCCCCCCTCCTTTCGCTTAGCCCATCCCTAGGGGATGGTACCACAGATTCAGATCGCGCCAAGAACCGCTTCCCGATGCGGCGCACGCCCCATGAGGGTCTTGTGGTAAAATAAGCCCCAACTTGTACTCTGTTGCGAGGAACATCCCGTGCTGATCGGCCTATCCGCCCTCAGCTTCAGCTTCCGTTGTGGGTTCATCGGGCGCGGCACGCCCCGTGCTGTCGCCTCCCCGCTTGGGGTTGACGCGATCATTACCCTCGCCGTTCGTGCGGGCCTCCACAGCATCGAGTTTCCCCTCACGATGCTGCCCGACCTCGCCCCGTCGCGCCTAGTCGCCCTGCGTGAACGCCTCAGCGCCTGTGGTCTCACCCCGGTACTCGATGCCGACGTGGCTGAGATTGGCACCCTCAAGGTGGCCATTCCTGCGGCAGCCGCCCTCGGTGCGCGTGTCCTGCGCGTCCTTGCCAGCCCGGTGATGGAAGGCACCCGCGCTGCCTTCACGACTGATTGGGGTGCGTACCTCGCCGAGGTGATCACCCGTCTGCGGGCGGTTCGCTCCCTCGCCGAACAGCACGACATCACGCTGGCCCTCGAAAACCACCAAGATCTCACCTCAGATGATCTGCTCCACATTGTCAGCGAGGTTGGCGGGTCGCACATCGGTGTTACGTTCGATCCCATCAACGCGCTGATCGTCGCCGAAGACCCCTTCACGATGCTGCACCGCCTAGCTCCCCATGTGCGGAACGTCCACCTTGCCGACTACGTGGCTTATCCCAGCCACGAGGGCTGGCGCCTCGTGCGGTGCGCCCTTGGCGAGGGCGATCTGAACCTGCGGCGGCTGCTCGTCCTCCTCGCCGCGCTTGACCCCGCCATTGGCTGTCAGATTGAACTGGTAAGCCATTCTGCCCGCCATGTGCGCCTGTTCAGCGATGCGTGGTGGCACGGCTACCCCGCCCGTGACATCCGCGACCTCCTCCCTGTTTTGCGCGAATTCGCCGCGCCCCCACGCTCTCGCGATGATGATTGGCGCACCCCTTGGGAGCGCGGAGCCTCGGCGGAGCAGATTACGCTCTATGAAGAGCAGCAGTACGCCGCGAGCCTCAATTACCTGCGTTCTCTGGGCGTGATCACGCGCCACTAGGGTGAGTACGGTGGGTGGGGCAGTGCCCTCGCTGGCTTCGACAAGCTCAGCCAACGAGGACGCTGCGGGCGAGCACGCTGCCTGAGCTTGTCGAAGCCAGC
>CAIRDL010000798.1 GCA_903877345.1 uncultured Oscillochloris sp.
GGCCTTGAAGTGCCGCTCCACCTGACGGTCGATCAGGCAACCATGCAAGCCTATATGCTCCAACGAGTCGCCGAGGTGGAGCAGCCCGCCGTTGATGCGACCCTCACGCTGAACGGCACGACAATTAACAGCGTTCCCGCCGCCCTTGGACAGCAAGTGCTGATGAGCGAGACGCTCCAAGAGATCACGGCGGCGTTGCAGAGCCTTGACCCCCAACAGGTCGCCCTCCGCACCCGCGAGTTGCAACCCCGCCTGAGTGATGCGACCGTCCGTGAGGCGCAGGCCATCATCGCCAGCATTCTCGCTGGCCCACTCACCTTCACGGTCGAAGGTCAGACCGCGCCGGTCGTCTGGTCACTTGAAGATTTAGCTGGTCTGGTGCGGGTGGAGCGCGTGGTTGGCAGTGCTGGCGACACCCTCACCGTCAGTGCCGACCCGGCGCTCGTCATGGCGAAGCTTGTCACGCTGGCGAATGCCACTGAAGATAAAGGCTCCAATCCACGGGTTGATTGGAATGGCGGCGACCTACGCATCACCAAAGACGGCACCTCCGGGCGGCGAATTGACGAAGAACGTGCCGCCCCGGTCATCCTCGCCGCCCTTGCTCAGCCGGCTACGGCACGCACACTGGTCTTGCCTATGCGCGAGGTGCCTTCGCCCGTCACGGCAGCCAATCTCAATCAACTTGGGCTTACCGCATTGCTCTCAGTTGGGCAGAGCGACTTCAGTGGCTCGGCGGCCTATCGCATCACCAACATCAAGGTGGGCATGCGGTTGCTCAACGGCATCCTCGTGGCCCCCGGAGCCGAGTTCTCGTTCAACGACAGTGTCGGGCAGATTGACGCCTCAAATGGCTTTGTCGAGGGCTACGCGATTGTCAGCAATCGCACCCAACTCGATTGGGGCGGCGGCATCTGTCAAGACTCTACCACGATGTTTCGGGCGGCCTTCTGGGCTGGCCTGCCAATTACCGAGCGTTGGGGCCACTCCTTTTACATCAGTTGGTACAACAAATACGCCTTCGCCGCGTATGGTGACGGCCCCGGTATGGACGCGACCATCTTCACTGGGGCGCTTGATTTCAAATTTCTCAACGACACCGGCCATTGGCTGCTCGTTCAGAGCGGCACGTACGGCAGCGTCGCCGAGATTCGGATCTACGGCACCAACGATGGGCGCACCGTCAGCCTGATTGGGCCGGTCACGACCAACAGAGTGCCCGCACCCACCGCGCCAGTCTATGTCGCCGATCCGAAGCGTCCGCGAGGCAGCCCGCGCCAAAGTGATACGGCCCGTGGCGGAATGACCATCACGTTTACACGGGTGATCGAGCGCAATGGTCAAGCATTTGAGCGCCGGGAGTTTCAGACGCAGTTTAGAGCCTGGCCCAATATCTTTGAGATTAACCCGGCTGATTTGGGAGGCAACGGTAGGCCCATCCCGCAACCTACCCGGGCACCTGCTCCGGTTGATCCGCAGCCCACAGATGTCGCGCCGCCGCAGTCCACGTCCGCCCCTGAACCCAGTACCGTCCCGCCGCCCGCCCCAATTGAACTGCCGCCCCTTTTGCCGCCCACGTAGGTGCGCACCCGCCTGAGGGGTAAGCGCATTGCTCACAGGTTAAGGCGTTGCCCACCACGGCGGGCAACGCCTTGTAACGCCTGAGATTACCTTGCGTGTGCGCCGGGCTGATTAGGCCGACCTGTTACGCAGCAACGCGAATCGAGTAGGTGGCTGGCTCGTCCGTCATGCCGGTTCCCTAATGCGGCGCAACTCGGCGAACAGTTCCCGCTCGCGGGTGGTGAGCTTGGTGGGCAATTGGGCGCTCACGACCACGTACAGGTCGCCCCGGCGTTCGGCGCGCATCGCCGGCATGCCCTGACCCGTCAGCCGGAAGGTGCGCCCGTTCTGGGTTTGCTCAGGGATGTTCAGGGTGATCGTCTTGCCGGTCAGCGTCGGCACCGCGATTTGGCCGCCTAACAACAGGCTGTAGAGGCTCGTCTCAACTGTCACCGTCAGATCGTCGCCCTTGCGCTCGAAGCGCCGGTGGGGCTGCAGCTTAACGACAAGGTAGAGATCGCCTCGGGGGCCACCATTGAGGCCCGGCGCACCTTCGCTGGGTACGCGCACGCGGGTGCCGGTGTCAGCACCAGGCGGCACCTTGACGGTGAGCGTGCGCGGGGAGCCGTTGGGGTTGGCGAACTGGAGTGTGCGCTGGGTGCCGGTGAACGCTTCCTCTAGCGTAAGCTCGACCGGCTGCTCAACATCCTGACCTTCCATCCGCGTATTGAAGCCGCCCGCGCCGCCGCCGCCACCCCCGCCACGACCCCCGCGCCCACCAAAAAGCGTCTCGAAAATGTCGGCAAAGTCGGCACCGGGGGCGTACTCGCCACTCGGCACTCCGGCCTGCTCGTAGCGCCGCCAATCGCTGCCGAAGCGGTCGTACTTCTCGCGCTTCTCCGCATCAGAGAGTACCTCGTAGGCTTCATTGATCGCCTTGAAGCGCGCCTCGGCCTGCCGATCACCAGGATTAATATCGGGGTGATATTTGCGGGCGAGCTTGCGGTACGCCTGCTTGATCTCTTGATCGGAGGCCCCGCGATTGACGCCAAGGACTTGATAGTAGTCTTTCATGGTGCTCTTCTGTTGTGCGCGAGGCGCAATCTGCCTGCCAGCCCTGAATCTATCTTAGAAACTTGCTAGGGTAACTGTCAAGGATGCTCTGTTAGAGGACTATTGGAATAGCACGGCAGTGCCGCCTCACCAGTGGTCAAGCTCGTCCACCGCTGCGGACACCGCATCAAGCAGTTCCGCACCGCCGAGGAGCGCCAGCGCGGGTGCCGCCAACTCCAGGGCGCGGAACGTCTCCTCACGGCCAACGACCGCCGTGCGGAGCGTCGTGCTGAGAATGGCGCGGGCGACCTGTGGGCTTTGCAGTGCCAAGGCACGGGCAAGCGCGGCCCCAGCGCGGGCGCGGTCGGCCGGACGCTTGATGCTCGCCACCACAGCGGCGGCGGCCTCGATGCGCCCATGTTCGGCGAGGGCAGTACCCACCGCCGCCAGATAGCGCCCGCGCACCTCGGCACTAGGCAGCGCGTCGGGGTGATGCGCGACGCCAATGGCTTGTCGCTCGGCCCCAATGGCGACAAGCGCCGGGGCGATCAGCGTCAGGGCGCGGGCGCGTTCGACCGGCAGATCAATCGCTAGGGCCAAGGCCAGTGCCGCCATCGGGTTGCCGCCTCTGGCCCGCTCGATGGCGAGATCGGCGGAGGCCCGCGCCCGCTGGTCATCCGCGCTGATCCGCCCACAGAGTACCGCCGCTTCATCCCACCGGCCCGCCACCGCGAGCAGGCGCGCAAACTCGTCGTAGGCCCACGCCTGCTCATCGTCATCGGCCACTTGGTCGAGGACATCCTGGGCGGCCTCAAGTTCGCCCCGTTGGGCCAAGGCGACGGCGACGCGGGCCAAGGCGCGGTCGCGCTCCTCGCCGATGGGCAGCCCTTTCGCTAAGGTCAGCGCCCGGTCAGCCCGACCAAGGGCGGCCAGGGCTGCCGCCAAATTGACCACCAACGGGGCGCGTTCTTCGCCCTCGACCGCGCCGATGTCCCGCGTGGCCCGTTCGAGCGCCAGCATCGCCACCAAGCCCTCCAGGGTCAGGCGCAAGTCAATCAACGCAGCCACCCGCACCTCAACCGCGCTAATCGCCTCGGCGGCGGCGAGCGCAGCCCCATCGTTCCCGGCTCCCGCCAGCGCCCGCGAAAGCTGCGCCAAGCCCCGGTCGCGCTGCCCTTGGTTGGGCAGGGCCGCGATACGACGCAGGGCGGCAGCTTCATCGCTGACCGCTTCGCCGCAGGCTAATTCGATTTGCGCCCAAGCCGCCACCGTTTCCAACGCGATTTCTTCAAGCAGCATCGCGCCACGACCATCGCCTGCCCGCACCAGCGCCACCCCAACCTCGGCCCGCGCCCACGCGCCCATGCTTTCGTGGAAAATCGCCCGCGCTAGCCGTTGCGCCTTGGCTCGCTCACCCAAGGCGAGCAACTGGCGCACCGCCTGGGTTTCGACCATCGCCCGCCGTTCAAGATGCTCAATCCGCTCGGCAATCGCCAGCGCCGTATCAACCGCCCCCAAGGTGAGCGCAGCCCCGGCGAGGGCCGCTTGCAGCCCCTCGCGGGTATCGCGCCACGCCCGCGAAACGGGACTCGCCTCGAGGTCGAGTGCCCGCGAGAGCAGCCGCATCGCCGAGGCACGCATCCGCGTTCCGTAGCAGACCTCGCCGAGGCGGCGCAGCACGGCGGCTTTGGCGGCACCATCGGGCAACCGTTCGACACTCGCAAGCACCCGTTTGAGCGAAGTCTCGCGCCCACTCTGCTCGATCCCGGCGCTCAGCGCCTCCGCAGCGGCGGCGGGGGTCAGCGTGCGCGCCCGTGTCGCCAGCACACCGGCGAGCGCAGCGGCCCGCACGAGGCGCAACGCGCTGCCTCCTTCCTTCTGACTAAGCCCCAAATCGGCGGCGGCGCGCAACTCCCAACGGGCATCGTCCAGCGCCACCAACAGCCCGTCACGCCGCTCGTGTCCCCGCAGCCAGTCTCGGCTGAACAGCCGGGGCAGGGCGCGATCTCGCAATTCCCGTGGCGCTAAAGCGAGGTGCCGGGCCAGTTGGTGGGCAAGGTACAACTCCTCCGGGTCTGGGGTGGCTTGCTCTTGGCCGGGGCGACGCCGTGCGGCAGGTGCGGGCGCGCCGCGTTGCAGGGCGAAGGCAGCCAAATCGTTGTGCGCCATCGCCAAGGCCGCAGCCGCAACCCGGGCGATCAGGGCTGCCGGTGCGCTGTGGGCAAAAGCTCCGCGCAGCGCCGGTGGGCCAGCGTGCGCTTCCGGTGGGCCGTCGCCAAGAAACGGCACCGCCTGCACCGTCAGATCAACCAAGCCCAACCGCTCCCAGCGCGTAAAGACCGGCTCAGGGTCAGCATCCGCCAACTGCGCGGCCAGCGTGAGCGGCAACGGTTCGCCCGCCGCCGTGAGCAGCGCGGCGAACCGTTGCTCATGGGGCGCAAGCCCGTTCCACCAAGCGCGGAGCAGCGCGTCAAGGCCACGGGGCAGGGCGGTAGCTTCCAGCAATGCTTCGTGCAGCAGCGCCAGCGCCAAGCCCAGGTAGAGGAAATTGCCCTGCGCCCCCGCAAGCAGCGCTTCGTTCCACGGATGCCGCGCCTCACACCCCAACGCCGCCAAGGCGCGGCTCTGGGCGGCAACCAGCTCCGGGTCGTCATCCGGCAAGCTCAGGCGAAACGCGGGCGGATACGGTGTCGGCGCACCCGTCGTACAACCGAGGATGAGGGTAACGCCGCGTGGCAGGTCGGCGGGCAGCGGAGGCGGGCCGGGGCGGGTGGCCTGACCGGGCGGGTCGAGATCGTCAATCACCAGCGTGATCGCGTTGTCCCGCCCTCTGACTGCCGCGATCTCGTTGAGCAGGCGTTCCAGCGCGGCAGGGTCGGTCGTCAC
>CAIRDL010000799.1 GCA_903877345.1 uncultured Oscillochloris sp.
ACATGGTGCCACAGGAGCGTCCTGGTGTCTTGTTAGCTTGATAGCTATGGGCTGGCGCGGCAACAGGACGTTGCAACCGCCATGCGTTGCTTGCGCGGTAGATCTAATTCATGCTATAACGGAGCTACACTTTCGTCGGCAAGAAGAAGCCTGATCCGGCTGAAGGATAGCTGGTGGCGACCCGGCCTGTTATGGTTGTGGCGCACACCCAGGTTGCGATAAGCTACGCCATGCGCGGTACGCTTTCCATGTCATGTAAGGTCATCATGCTCGCACCAGAGACCGTGCTCAAAGAGCACTATCGGATTACCTATGTCTTAGACGAGCGTCCCGACGGTGTGATCTATCGGGCCATTGATACGCGCCAAACCCTGCGGGTGTTGTTAGCGGCGTTGCCGCAGCCTAGTGAGGCGGCCCTCGGCGATGTGCGGCACCTGGCCGAGCAAGTGGCCGGCGTGACGACCCAGGGGTTGTTGGCGCTGCGCGACCATTTTGCCGAAGGACTCACCTACTATCTGGTTGCCGATGACCCGGGCGGCCAAGATCTCGAACGGGTGGCGCGTGACCGTGGTGGCCCCTTGCCGGAGCAAGAGGGCCTGAATTATGTTGAGCGGTTGCTCAATACGCTCGACGTTTTGCATACCCACACGCCGCCCCTGCTCATTGGTGATTTGCGAACTACCGATCTCTGGTCGTCGCTTGATGGTGGGCTGTTTCTGGCCCCGTTCGCGTTGGCCCGCCATATCGGGGCCGAGCCGTCACCCTACAAGGCTCCCGAACTTTACGAGAGCAGCGCCGAGCCGACGCCGGGGAGCGATTTGTACGCGAGTGGGGCGGTGCTGTACCAGTTGCTGACGGGTTGGGCGCCGCCTACGGCACTTCAGCGCCAGACGGGTACGCCCCTGAATGCGCCGCGTATGCTCAACGCCCGCGTCTCGCCCCTAGCCGAACAATTGGTGCTACGCGCCCTCGAATTGAAGCTGGTTAATCGCTACCAGCGCGCCGGTGAGATGCGGAGCGCCCTTGAGACGGTGCGCCTGATGGGCGGGCGGCCACTTGGCGCGACGGCACCGCTTGATACGGCGCGGGCCAACCCCGGACAGCCGAGTGCGCCCGTCCCTTCGCCTGATCCCGGTAGCCCCTACGGGCCACCGCCGCCAGCGTTGCCTCCGACAGCGGCCCCGCCGTGGGCCGGTCAGCCGCCGCAATCGAGTTACGGCCCCGCCGGAGCAGCGCCGCCGGTCGCGCCGGTCGCCTACGCCAGCGCACCGCCCGTCGCCGCCGCGCCGCAGATCCCCCGCATCAGCAACGGCTGTCTCTTGGCGGTCGTCGGCGTGCTGGCGGTCTTGGCGCTGGGGATCTGCCTCGTCGGGACGTGGGTTGGCTGGATGGTGCTCAGGCAAGGAGCTACGCTGCCCTTCCTCGGCGGTCAGACCGCGATGACGACGGCGCGCCCTGATCCGGCGACGATCCCTAGTACGGTGCAGCCTGACCCGACAACGCAGGCTATTCTCGCGGCGGGGGCGACGTTCACCCAGACGGCCCAGTTTCAGGATGACATGGTTGGCGCAGTGCTGTATGCGCCCGATGGCAGCCAAGTGGCCGTGGGGCTAGGCGGCACGATTGAGCTGCGCGACGGCACGACGCTTGAACCACGCCAACGACTCGTCGGCCACACCAGCGCGATCAGCGCCCTCGCCTTTAGCCCCGACAGCAAGCTGTTGGCCTCCGGTGATCAGGAGGATACGGTGATCCGCCTGTGGGATGTCGCTGCGGCCCGTGAACTGCGCCGCATGACGGGGCATACTGGTTGGATCCGCAGCCTCGCCTTCAGCCCCGACGGCACAATGCTCGCTTCGGGCAGCACCGACAAGACGGTGCTGCTTTGGGATGTCGCCACGGGCCAACCGCTCCGCACACTCACCGGCCACACCGATTTCCTCGGCAACCTCGCCTTCAGCCCCGACGGTACGAGTCTCGCCTCGGTGTCGCGTGACGGCACGGCCCGCCTGTGGGACGTGGCGACCGGCAAGCAGCGCGAGGCGTTTCGCTACACGGCCCCCGTCAATCCGCAGACCACGCAGCCCTTTTGGCTCACTGGGGTCAGCTTTAGCCCCGACGGGCAGCGCCTCGCCGTCGGTTCCGTCAGTGGGAGCATTTACGTTCTCAACTCAAGCGACGGACAGCTCAACCGCGAACTGAAGGGGCACGCGGGCTGGGTGGTCATCCGTGGTCTCAGCTACAGCCCAGACGGTAATCTGATCGCCAGTGCCAGTCTTGATGGTACCGTGCGCCTGTGGAGCGCCCAAACCGGGGCGGATCGCGGCGTGATCCAGGCGGGGCTGCGCCTGCTTGGCCTAAGCTGGAACCCCGCCGGGGGCGCGCTCATCGTGAGCAGCGATACGTCGGGCAGCTTGGCAATCTGGGACACGACCCGCCGTGAGCTGAAAAAGAGTATGCTCTTGGCCCAAGGCGCGGTGATTGCGCTGTCGTACACCGAGCGCGGGGCCGCTCTTGCCACGGGCGGAATCAACGGGATGGCGAAAGTTCACGTACTGGCGACGGGCGAGACGATTCCGCTGAGCGGCGGTGCCCCCACCAGTCAGTACCTCGCTTTTCTGAGTGAAACCGAACTGGTCGCGGTCAGCGACAATGGCGACGTGATATTGCTCACGGTGGTCGGGGCCGGCCAAGCGCAACAACGTCAACTCAAAGGTCTTGACGGCCTCGCCCTGACGGTAGCCGTTAGCCGCGACCGTCGCCTAATTGCCGCCGGGAACGAACGGGGCGATGTCATCATTTGGGACGCCCGCAGCTTCGAGGCGCAACGCACGCTGCGGGGGCTTGGTGGCCCGGCGGTGCATTTGGCCTTTAATCGCGAAGGCACCGAACTCGCTGCCGTGACGAACGCGCCCGCCGACCGCCCCAAGGTGATTGTTTGGGATGTCGCGAGCGGCAACCGCCGGACGACTTATAGTGGTCACAAAGCTCCGGTCACGGCGTTGGCGATGCTCGCCGGGGCCGATCTCGTCGCCAGCGCAAGTAGCGACGGGAGCCTGAAGTTCTGGCAGGCGGCGAGCGGCGAAGAGGTGCGCACCATGACAGCGCCCGCGAACCAAGGTTGGTACAGCAGCCTCGCCTTCTCGCCCGACGGCCAACTCATGGTGACGGGTTCACTGGACGGCCAAGTCGCGTTTTGGAAGGCCACAAACGGCGAGCGGCTGAGCAGCGTTGACCTCGGCCTCACTGGCTCGATCCTGGGGTTGGCCTTCCGGCCCGACGGGGGGCAACTCGCTGTGGCAACCCGCGATGGGGGCGTGGTGCTGCTTGAACCGACGAAGTAGCAGCGCCGGGTGAAGATTTTAGATTGCCGATGGTGGGTTGATGCGTTCGACCCGAAACCTAGCCTGTAAACTGGCGGGCTACGTTTACGAAGCCCGCCAGCACAGGCTGACCCAGCAAAAACGAGAGGCGACGCTGCCAGCGCCGCCTCTCGTTCTTGCTGTCCCAGACCGAGTACCCTACGCAACGATATAGAACTGAAGCTCCGGGCCTTCCACACAGCCGGTCTGCGCGACGGCAACCGTGGCAGGCTCGCGGTACGTCAGGGTCGTGACGAGCACGAAGCAGGCTGGAAACGTCGGGGCCGGTTGACCATTGAGCGCCTCGTAGGTCACGGTGACAACCAGTTTGTAGGCTTTGGTTGGCGCATCGGCATGCAGCGTGACGGTGTGGGCCGGAATAGTCACCCAGGTTGCATAGTCCACCGGGTCGAGCTGCGGGGTGAGCGGAATGGCTTCACCCAAGGTCAACGGGATCCGTTCGCTCGCTTGTACCGCCTCGAGGAAGGCACTGACGCGCCACGTTCCAGCGAGGTAAGGGGTCACGTCACCGTACATGCTCCATTTCACCTGCACCTTGACCGTCTTGTCCAACTCAATGGTGTGCTTGGGCGTGACCGCCTTGTACTCGTGGACGTGGGCGTGGATGGGTTGCGCCGCAATGGGGAGCCATTCAGCTTGGCGTTGCTGCGTTCGGGTAACATCCTCAGAGCTATACAGAGCGTTGGTGTTGAGTTGGCGCTGACGGGGCTGGGTAAGTTCGCGTAGCATGGTGGTGCTCTTTCTAGATTGATGCAGGCTCTGCGGTATCGGTTGGAACGGCTCGTGCGTTCCTGGGAAACTTGGTTAGGTGGCGCTGAGCGGGCTGGAAGGTGGTTGTGCGTTGCCTCAGCGAACCATTGACGATGGACTTAGTATACGTCGGCACGCCGGGGCTGTCTCTCAGGGCTATGCGGAAATTGCGCTACGGCAGCGCCGACACGGGCATACGGCATACCACGGAGACGCACCGGCATATGCCACCATACCAGATGGTCACATGGCATACGGCGTGCCTACGGAAGCCCTACGGCGCGAACTAGCTCAGCACCGCTACAGAAGCGTTTGTAGTGCGGTAGCAGGCGATTCTGTGGGCTGAAGCGACCGGCATACCTACGGGGAGCAATGGGCGCGTCATGGTGCCGATGGTGTGTTTGGCATCGCGACGGCTGATCGTCACGATGCCAGCAGCGGTCACTGTTTGGCGAAGAGATACGCGAATACGACGTTAGCGGGTTGTCCGTAGCGTAACCGTTCGTGGACGTAGCGCTGGGGACGCTCGATATAACGGTCAAGCTGAAATGACCGCTTTTCAACCATGCTTAATGAAGAAATTTTCAATTAGATCTCTATCCAAACGAGCCATCCATGGCGCATAATAGAGGGTATCACAACCGATAGACAGAGGCGCAGAGGCACGCCCTGGTATCAATCAGCTAGAAGTATGGCGAACAGTACATGCAGGCAGGCGTTCTTTCTCGTTTTTGTAAATGTTTACGGCACTACTTAAGACAGGCCGTAGTATGCTCTGCGGAATGAAAGCTGATTGAAGCATGGTGCCTTTTGCTTTGCTATAGGAATTACTGAGGAGGCAACAAAATGCTACAGCATATTCTCAGATCAGACCAACGGCAGCATCATTTCATTCAGCATGTTGATCACCGCTTACTGCTGCTGCTGCTCGTCCTGGGCCTGTTCCCGTGGGCTGCTCCGGTAGTTGCCGACGGCGGTCTTACCGTCAATAGTGTCGCCGACGCTCCCGATTGGCGCCCCGGCGACGGTCGCTGCGAGACGGCTCCCAGCAATGGCGTCTGTACGCTGCGGGCCGCGATCCAAGAGGCGAATGCCTTGGCCGGTCGCGACAACATTAGCTTCAATCTGCCCGGCACTGGTGTCCAAACAATTGCGCTGGCAACCGCGTTGCCCCCAATCACCGCCCCGGTGACGCTTGATGGTAGTACGCAGCCTGGCGCGAGTTGCGCCGCATGGTCGCTCAAGCTTGAGCTTGATGGTCGCACGCTCCCTGGCCCAGCCCAGGGGCTTGTGCTTCGCGGTGGCGGGAGTACTGTGCGTGGTTTGGTGCTCAATGGCTTTACCACGCCGATCTACCTTGACACGCTCGGTGGCAATACCATTCAGTGCAACGCCATCGGCAACGATGCAACTAGCACGCTTAACCGGGCCAAGGCTGACTCTGCCGATGCGCTCGTCGGGATTTTGCTCACCAAGTCGGCAGGCAACCTGATCGGTGGCAGCGAGCCCGGTCAAGGCAATCGCATCGCCTTCCCGACGGGGATCTATCTTGACGGTGCCAACGCTAATCGCCTTCAGGGGAATAGGCTCACTGGCCTTGCCGACAATCAGGCCAACGGGAACCACGGTATTGTGCTTGCCAATGGTGCGAGCCGCAATCGCATCGGTGGCCTAGCC
>CAIRDL010000800.1 GCA_903877345.1 uncultured Oscillochloris sp.
CGCGTTAGCCGCGCTGTTTATGGCGGTTGAGGGCCACCGTCTCGCAACGTTCTGGCGCTTCCTCGCTGACTTGGGGATGCGCGTGGGCGAATTGAGCGCAGCGCACTACGACCGCGAGAAAGCAACGCTTCGCATTCGGGCCACGAAGACCGACCGCGAGCGCTACCTGCCGTTAACGAGCAGCCACGTTGCGCTCTTGGATGCCCAATGGCGTGCGCTCCAAGACGAGCGCAGCGACAACCCAAAATGGCATGAGCACGGGTTGCTGTTCCCGTCACATTTGGGAACGCGCTTGATGCACCAGAGTCTTCAGGTCACCTTCAAGGCAGCCCTGGCTCGCGCTGGGTTGCCAGATCGCATCCGCATTCACGACCTGCGGCATACCGCAGCGACCAACTTGATCGCCGCAGGCGTGGACATCGCCACGGTGCAATATCTCACTGGACACCGTACCAGTGCGGTGCTCTTAGACATCTACAGCCATCATCACGCCGACCGTAACCGGGCTGCCGTCAAGAAGGTGGAGGCAACGCGCAAGCAAGCGTAGGAACTCCAGACAGGCGCGAGCGTTCCGGCGCTTGCGCCTATTTTTGCGTGTTTGACGTTGGCGCACAAACGTAGTACAGTGTGCGCTATGCGAACAGCCCCCACGAACCTACGGCTTGACGACCAAGCGCGACATGACGCCTTCGTTATTGCCAAACATTTCAATTTGCCAAGCATAACCGCAGCCGTCCAAATGGCTCTCCGAGAACTCGCCCGCCAGATAGACTCTTTGGAAGACTCGCACGGTCGCCCGGATCGGGGCGTTCCGCCGCATCAGGACGTGAAGAATGATGCATAGATTGCTCTATATGTGCCATCTAGCAGAGGGGTTGGGGGTTGGGGGTTGGATTTTAGCCCGCGAACGTCGAGCTATCGGCTATCGGCTATCCCTGCAAGCCCAACCAAATAAAGACCACCGTCGCCATACGGACGATGCGGCCCAGAAAGGTGCTGAGGGCGAAGATCCAGACGGGGACGCCCAGCGCACCGGCGAGGAGACCGGCTACGTCGAAGAAGGGATTTGGTGGGGCGGCGAGGGCGAAGATCACCAGGGGTGCCCGCCAGGGGTGGCTGAGTTGGCGGTGTACCCAACGATAAAAGGGCGTTTCGGCCACGACACCTTGCCCCGAACGGCCCACAAAATAGGCGACCAATTCGCCAATGACCGAGCCAACGGCAGCCGCGAGCGTAATACCCCAGGGGTTAAGGGTTTCGCCCAGCCGAATGAGCAGCGGATAGTAGGGCACGGGAACGATGATGGTGGCGTTGGCGAGGGCGGTGGCGAGCAAGGCCCCCAGGTAGCCGAATCCGCCTAGTCCTTCGAGCAGGGTGGGCGGCAGGAGGAAGTAGACCGCGAGGTTGGCCGCAGTGACCACCACGCCAAGCACCAGTAGACCTAGCCAGCGCCGCCAACGGGGCGGCGGGGCACTTGGCTCTTCACGCATACTGACTCCCCTTTAGTAGAGACCGCAAGATATTGCGTCTCTACCCCTTCGGGGCCATGCGACGTTAGCGTTTCAGCCCGCGCAGAGCATTCTGACGCGTTCGGCCCGACCCCCGACCCCCAACCCCCGACCCCTACCCCAAAGCCCGCTCAATCGCCCCCGCCACCGCCAACGGCACCCCGCCAGCCTGAAGCCAGACCAGGAATTCCACATTGCCCGCTGGCCCCGTGAGCGGCGAGCGCGTAAGCCCCTGGGGCGGCAGCCCGACTGTGGCGGCAAAGGCCAAAATCTCGTGCAATACCGCCCGATGCACCGCCGGGTCGCGCACGACGCCGCCTTTGCCCACTTGTGCGGCCCCAGCCTCAAACTGTGGCTTGATCAGGGCGATCACCCAAGCGCCAGGCGTCATTAGCCGCACCACGGCGGGCAGTACCAGTTTGAGTGAAATGAACGCCACGTCAATCACGGCGCAGTCGGTCAGCACCCCGGCAGGCAGCGCGGCGAGATGCCGAATGTTGGTGCGTTCCAGGGGCACCACTCGCGGGTCGGCGCGCAACCGATAGGCGAGAATGCCGTAGCCGACATCTACGGCGTACACGCGGGCGGCACCCTGTTGCAGCAGCACGTCAGTGAAGCCGCCGGTCGAGGCACCCACGTCAAGCGCCACAAGCCCCTGCGGGTCGCGACCAAAGCAGGTGAGGGCGTGGGCGAGTTTGTAGCCACCGCGACTGACGTAGGGCAGGGCGGCGGTCACTTCCAATGCGGCGGTTTCGTCAACCAACATGCCAGCCTTGGCGGCAGGCTGACCCGCCACCCGCACGCTGCCTGCCATCACCAGCGCCTGGGCTTTGCTACGGCTCTCGGCCAAACCCCGCGTCACCAACAGGTTGTCGAGGCGCACCTTTGCCATAGGGCTATTGGCCGCCGCTGACGCTCTCAAGCCGTCGTACCTCGGCTTCGAGGTCGGCCACCATTTGCACCAACCAGACGGGCGGCGCATTGTACGGGTCGTTCAGCTTGGGGCGCAGGCGGCGCAACTCGGCCCGCCGCTGCCGCAACGCCGCAACCGCCTCAGTGCCACTAGGCTGCGCCGCCACCGGCGGAGGTTCCGGCAGCACATCCAGGTGCGCCGTCGCCAATTCAGTCAGCCACTCGTCCAGATCACGATCTTCACGTTCGAGCAGATGCCGCAGCCGCGCCCGTTGGCCGAGCGTCAGGTAGATCCGCGTTGGGATGGTGAAGTGACCTTCGGGCATAACACCCCTTGGATTGTAGATTTGAGATTGTAGATTGTAGAGCAGAAGGAACGCTGTCATGCATGTCATGCTGAGCGCAGCGAAGCATCTTTCCCGGCCCGCTGAAAGACCCTTCGCTGTGCTCAGCGTGACATGAACCTGGGGACAGCGTTCCTTTTGCGCTACTGCGATTTTAGGCACTACCGCAAAAGGTACGCTGTCACCCTGAGCGCAGCGAAGGGTCCCGGCATCCCTATCGTCCGCCGAGACGCTTCGCTGCGCTCAGC
>CAIRDL010000801.1 GCA_903877345.1 uncultured Oscillochloris sp.
CTTCCCGTACCGTCGGCAAAAACATGGGCGAGACCGCCGCGCCGATTGACGCCGCGCCCCCCAGCGCTGTGCCCAACCCAGAGTCCGCCGTGACCGTCGGGGGCCACGCGGTAGCTCGGTGGCTCGACCAAGCCATGGGCAACGGTGAAAACCTGCCACCCGCCGGTCGCTGCGGCCTGAGCTGGGAAAACTGGAGCGCTGAGGGTGACAACGAGCAGCAGTGCCACCATACGGCGCACGAGGAAGCGAGGAGGGAACAGCGGCATAGGACACCTCGGGAGCAATCCCGCGCTACGACTGCGCTTTGGCCCTACGCCACCCTTGCTACATGGTTGGCTTGCGGTGTCAGGCGTAGGCTCCAGCGACACCACTGCCTGCGTGGCGGGTTATTAGTCTGGAAACGAAGTCTTCAGGTATCCATGCTGGCTTCGACAAGCTCAGCCAGCGTCCGTTGGCTGAGCTTGTCGAAGACAACGCTTTTACAAGAAAACTTCGTTGACGGACTCCTATAGTTCGCTGTCCTCTGAATCGGGCGGTGTCTCGTGGGCAGGGTCGGTGCGCTCAACGCGTTCGCGGAGGGCGACGAACAGTTCGATGGGAAGCAACACGCCCGTCGGTACGCCCTTCTGGGTAATCACGACGAGGCGGCGACGCTTGATCAGTGCGGCAAGGGCAGAGGCGGCCTTGGAGATGGGGACGACGCCGCCTAGGAGGTCAACGGCGAAATCGGGCGGGGCGGTGGGGATAGTCATGGCTTTTAGCCTTAAGAATGATCGGCGTACACTGGCAGCATTGTAGCATCCTTGGGTTGCGGAGCATATCCCGCGCCACATGGCCCAAGTTCGTCCGAGCGGGTACGGAAAGCTCCCGCATACGGTGCGGTCATCGGCGCGACGGGTCAGGGCATGATGGTGAAAGGAGCCGACGATGCGCCAGCAACCACACAACGACCAGCGTGAGACACGCCGCTACACGCTGCTGATCGCCCTGATCGCCCTCGCTGTGACAGCCTAGGCAGGCCAAACTGACGCAAAGACGCGAAGGCTTCAGCAAACGCTTTGCGCCTTTGCGTCAGATCAGATGCGCTAGGGTCATGCGAGATCGGCGAGCGCCTGGCGAGACTCGGCGAGTTCGCGGCGCATGCCTAGGCGCTCGAAGAGGTCAATGGCTTCGGCCAGAGATACGCGGGCGGCGGGGAGGTCGCCGCGCAGGGTGTGGAGGCGAGCCATGCGGGGGTGAATCTCCGACATTCGGCGCTGATCTTTATGGTGTTCCGCTTGAGCACGACAGCGGATCAGCATTGCAGCGGCTGGATCAAGATTGCCACAATCGAGATCAATGGCGGCTAACCGAATCATATAGCAATCCTACACAGGTTATGAAAAGGAGTCGAGCCTTTAGGCGGCCCTATCCGGCTGAAGCCTTGACTCCACGCAACAACTCCAATAGGATTGCTATATTCCCATTCACCGAACGCTGATCGCCCTGCTGTGCTGCATCATGAAGCGACTCCCAAAAAAGCCGTCGCGCTTCGCCAAACTCCCGCTTGTAGTAGAGACAGGTAGCAAGCCAGCGGCGCGTGAGCACATAGCCTTGACCTTCCAGGTGCTTGGAGCGGCTTAACAGTCCCTGAAAGATCTGGATGGCGGTATCCAGATCACGGCGACTCACCGCATCCATCGCCAACACATTCTCAAAGCGAAAACGAGCTTGCTCCGAGAAGGTTGTGGATGCGGCAAGCGCCTTCAATTCCGAGAGCGCCCGCTCGGCTTCCCCGAAATTACCCTGTTTGCAGAGTGCCTCAATGTAGTAGCCCAACGATCTGGCTTCCTCCTCGACATCACGTTTTGGCAAGCTACGCGTTGCCTTAATTCGCTTCACATTGACCGCTAGGCGTTTATCTCATAAACCTCTCACATTGTAGAAATAACGAATTCCATCAACCCACGGTGCAGCGCGGTGCATATCCGTTCACCACGGCGCACAGCGGGTCATCAGACGCTGCCGACGGTGCAGCGCGGTGCAGGATTGAGCACAGCGGTTCACTGATAGACTCTCGGATAGACTCACGCAAGGGAACGCCCCTGGTGCTCAGCTTGGCAGCAGCACCAGGAGCGGGCAGGGCCGGTAAGGATTGGCCCTGCCGGTGCGAATGATAGCAGAAAGGTAAGGAACCGATGCACCACTTGATCAAGGTC
>CAIRDL010000802.1 GCA_903877345.1 uncultured Oscillochloris sp.
GCTCATCCAGTCCATACTTGGTGCGAGGCAGGTGGAGCACGCTGACCTGGCGCAAGGTAGGGTAGTTCCTCCGGTGCTTGGCGAGCCGAGCGATCAGATCAACCGATTGGCCGACATAGGCCCGACCATCAGCCATGTGGAGGACATAGATGCCAACGTTTTTGGGTGGAACGAGGTTGCTGGTTGGCGGCGCAAAGCCTAAGTTCGCCAGAATGGCCGGAAGCCCCGCTACCTCCACGGTAGCATCCCAACGGCGGATCGAGGCCGTCCACTCAGGCCAGTGCAGATCAGAATCAATGGTTGCTGGCGACCCAAGCTGGGGATGCTCATCTGGTCGACAAAACTCCCAAAGGTTATCTTCGGTAATCGGCCCTTCGGCGATCACGGTCACGTCCTCAGGATCGACTGGCGCGTGAGGGAGTTCGATCACCCAAAGGTAATCATTGAGCGTAGGCAGCGGGAGGATCAGTTCACGCTCCGCGCCAAACTGCACCTCAACAGGAGCACGGAGCCGGTACGCCACCGCATCCACCGGATCATAGATGACTCCGGCGAAGAAGCAGCGAAGCGGCACAGTCGTTGAGTCACCGTACGCCAGCGTGTACGCCTGATCAGCACTAAGGTTACGGTGGATGCCGCGCATTATGACCCCCTGGGATTAAGCGAGATGGTTGATCCAATTCCCATGCGAACTGTACGCGATTGGCAGGTGAACGTCAATCACCAGTAACACCTTCAACGAGAATGCGTTTGGTGCGTGAATATCAACGAAAGAGCCGGAGAATTCATACGCCTATGACGTGCCCCCGCTAGATTGCCGCCCGTACTTGCGCCGCCAGGATGCGCGTGCCAAAGCCCTTCGGCGCGTTCTTCTGGAGTTTCAGCAGGTCATTGTGGATGACCGGCCCCTTCGACCTGTTATAGCAATCCTACACAGGTTGTGAAAAGGATTCGAGCCTTTAGGCTTCTCTATCCGGCTAAAGGCTCGACTCCACGTGACAACCTCAATAGGATTGCTATACGCCCGTGCTTTCTCTTCCTCTTGGATCTGACATTATCTGACAAATAGAAAATAACTTGACTTTTGTCGAGAGTACCCGTATACTACTTCTACGTCGAATGGAGGTTCTGAGATGGACGGAGATCGCTACCACAAGTCGCTGCAGATGCGCTACCAGCAGATCTACAAGCAGCTCGGTCAGGCCCACTTCAGCCCCCGGGAGATCGCGTATAACACGCTCCGGCCGCTGATGAAGGACCTGAAGGAGTACGGCAACGACATGGTTGCTCTGCTTGGCAAGATTGCCGATGAGATTGAGAGTCGTCTGGCTCTCCCGGTACTGCGCGATCTAGTTGACCGTGACGTGCTCAAGCAAGAAATTGAGCAGTGGACACAGACGGTTGTCACCGGCCCTCGAGCGAAGAACCTCGTGCTCGACGCCTGCGAACGGTACATCGACGACCTAGATCTTACGACGGTCGTCACTGGTGTACGCCAGGAGCTTATTGCTGCCTATATGGGCGACGTCTACCTGTCCAACTTTGAGGCGCTGGCGAGTTCGGCACCGGGGGCGAGGAAGTACAGCATCTCCCACACTGCGGTTCGCGATCAGCTTCCCGAGGTTCGCGGGCACCTCGATCAGTATATTGCCCAGATCGCCGGAGCGGCCGCCAAAAAGCTGTCGTTCGACCATGTGCGCATGCCAGAGGCCCCTCGTGCGAACGAGGTGGTCGCTCTCGACGAAATTCTGAGTCTCTAGGGAGAGGTCATGACCACCGAGGATTACCGCTATACGTTCGACGCGATCGGCGACCGCCTGGGCAGCGCGCGTCTGGTCAATCACCAGGTCGGCGAAGACCTGACGTTTCAGGTCGCCATGGACGATCACCACCTGCTGTACCGCTCGGAGACCGATCCGCTCCCGCAGATCGCCGACATGGTGGATCTTGCGCTCGCTGTCCATATCGCAGATCGGTTCTCGGGCCACGCATCTGATCGCCCGGTCAACATCCACATCACACTGCCAGTTCGTCGGCCTGAGCTGTTTGCGGCGCCGGCCGTTATCCAGACGCTGCACGATGCGCTGTACTGGTACACCGAGAACTCCTGGTCGTTCACGTTCGAGCGGCGCACGGTGGAGCGTCGCCGTGCGGAGCGGCAGACCTCTTTCGGTGCCGCTCTGCGGCCTGCGGCTCAGACCGAGGTCACCCTCTGGAGCGGTGGGCTGGACTCCTTTGCGGGCCTCTGGCAGCGCCAGATGCAGCGCCCCGACGTTCACTATGTGCTGTTCGGGACAGGTCCGAACGCGACGATCCTGAGCCGCCAGCAAACACTGGCCAAGCGGTTCCGCAGCATCAGCCCGGTGCTCATCTCGCTCGTGCAGGTGCCGCTGCGCCTCCGCACGCCCTACCGGATCAGCCGCAACCGCCACCCGCGAACGCGCGGCCTCGTCTTCCTGCTGCTGGGCGCAGTGTGCGCGCACCTCGAGGGACAGTCGGCGCTGCATCTCTACGAGAATGGGGTCGGGGCGATCAACCTCCCGTTCCGTGCGACCGAGGTGGGCGTCGACCACTCGCGGGCGGTTCACCCTCTATCGCTGCTCAAGATGGAGAATCTGATCAGCCTCCTGTTGGATGCGCCCTTCACTATCATCAACCCTTTCCTCTTCCAGACGAAGGCAGAGATCTGCGCCCCGCTGAAGGGCACGGCCGCCGAGGCCCTAGCCCATCTGACGATCTCGTGCGACTCGCGGCAGCGGCGTCGGGGGCAGCCCATCCAGTGTGGCCGCTGTTCGTCGTGCCTGCTACGGCGGCAGGCCCTGGCCGCGATCGAGCTGGATGATCAGACAAAGTACGCCCACGAAGATTTCGTGGAGCCCGACGACCGCTTTGTCCTGGAGTTGATGATCGGGCAGCGTAATATGCTCCGTGCCTGTCTCGCGACGACGGAGCCGTGGATCACACTCCGCCGACACTACCCGGTGCTGGAGAAGACCGTGGTGCGCCTGGCAAAGGCCACGGGCGTGGCATCTGAGCAAATCACTCATCAGGTTCTAGACCTTTACATGCGCTACGCCGACGAGTGGGATCAGGTGCAGCACGCACGAAACGCTCGTAGCTCACGTGACCAGCGCTGGGCGGCGTAGCGATGCGACGATGCATGTATGTTGAAAGGGGGTTCCCCGATGGCATCTGATGTTCTGGATACCATCGACCCGCGCACGTTGGGCCTTGAGCTGCAGGCCGCGCGCAAGCGCAAGGGCATGCGTCAAGAGGATGCGGCGCGGATCATCAATGTGGCCCGAACAACCCTGGTCGCGATCGAGAAGGGCGAGCGCCGTATTACCGCCGCCGAGATGGTCAAGCTGGTGACCGCCTACGACGCCCAGGTCAGCGACATGGTGCGGCCACGGCCCCACGTCCAGCCCTCGATCGAGCAGTACCGTGGTCCGGCACAACTTACCGCTGAAGATCGTGAGAAAATTGAGCCCTATGTCGCCCAGCTGATCGAATACGCCCGCACGTATGTCGAACTGGAGGATCTGCGGAAGTCGCCGCTTGTCCGCAAGTACCCGGCGGTGTACGAGAGCCGGAGCCTCATTCGGCGGGTTGCCGAGGCGATTGCCCAGGAGGAGCGGCAGCGGCTGTTCCTGGGTGACGGACCGCTCCCTCCTCTGCGCACGCTGTTGGAGCAATATGTCGGTCTTCGCATCTTCTACATGTCGCTGCCCAAGAAGTTCGCCGAGATCTACCTCTACGACGAGATACTCGGTGCCTGCATCGCGGTCAACCGGCTGCACCCGGAGGAGCGCCGCCGCTGGTCGCTGTCCCACGGCTACCTGCACTTTCTTGCCCACCGCTACGCCACCGATGTCTCGTACAACGAGGGGGAGTACCGAACCTCAACCGATGAGGAGCGGTTGGCGGAGGCTTTCGCGGCGGATTTCCTGATGCCTGCCACCGGGCTCAAACGACACTACACCAATGTGACCCAGGTGAAGCCTGGCTTTTCCACGTCGGATCTGCTCACACTGGCGAACCTCTACGGCGTGTCGGTGGAGGCGCTCACGCTCCGCCTTGAGGATCTCGATCTGTTGCCCACGGGGATGCTGAAGTCGCTGAAGGCCCGCAAGTTCCCGATCGCGCAGTACCAGGAGCAGCTCGGTCTCAAGTCGCCCACCGTCTACGACGAGGT
Organism: uncultured Oscillochloris sp.; assembly: GCA_903877345.1. GTDB lineage: Bacteria > Chloroflexota > Chloroflexia > Chloroflexales > Chloroflexaceae > CAIWXH01. The sequence goes on from CAIRDL010000802.1 coordinate 4,196, forward strand.
ATTCCCCCATCGCTACCGTCTTCTGGCCCTGGAGGCCCTTACGGAGGGACAGATCAGCGAGGAGCAATTTGCGGCGATGCTGCAAACTGATCGTTTGGAGGCTCGCGCTGTCGCGGAGCAGCTCGCCGGACAGATGATGGCCGAGGCGGAGGGCGACCCAGATCGCCCCGACCGTGAGCGGTAGGAGGAACACGGCATGTCGATTCTCACGCTGGACTGCACGTGCATCATCCTCGACGCTTCCACGGTCATCTCGCTCGCGGCTTCACGCCGCATGGATGCGATCCTCGGTTCGCTGCCGGTCCGGGCTGCGGTCGTCGACATCACGCGGCGGCAGGAGATCAGATACATCTGGGGCGGGTCGGAGACGAATGTTCGTGAACGCAAGGAGCAGATCGATCTCCAGCCGCTCATTGATCGGCACCTGCTCCTTGAGGTCGAACTGGAGGAAGTCGAGTACACCACCATGGTTAACTTCGCCACTCGTCGCCTCGGGAACGGTGAGAGCGCCGCGACGGCCATCGCACTGCATCGTGGCTGGGGCGTCTGCACGGACGACTATGCCGCCATTCCAAAGCTCCGGCAGACCGCATCGAGTGTGCCGTTCATCGTCACATCGCAGCTCCTCCAGCACTGGGCAACGGTGAGCAATGCCTCGAAGCCCGATCTTCGAGCTGTGATCCAGTCGATGCGGCTGCGGGCTGGGTTTGGGCGGTCTTCGCAGGATGTGTTGGCAGGCTGGCTACAGCAGTATCTAGAGACGTAGGAGTTCTGTAGTACGCAAAGTGGTAGGGGTACACACCCTTCCCCGGTCACAGATTGTAAGAGGGATGAGAGCATCATGCCGATGTTGCTGCTGATGGTGAACATGCTGGTTGCCCGCTTTTTTGGCTTTCGGCACCGCGAGCTTGACGACGAGCTGAGTGTCTTTCGGGCGACGGACGTCTTCGCTGGGATCCTTTTCCCCATCATGGGCCTTGCCGCAATCTCCATCGCACTACAGTACCTGGGTCTCACGTTCCCGGCGCGGGCGAACGGCATGATCGGGGGGCTCTCCCTGGGCCTCATCATCTTTGTCGGTACGACGTGGATGCCGTTTCTGGAGCACCTAAGCCTGCTCTCGCCTGACGAGGTAACGGCCCGCCAGCGCCGCGTGATCGTCATCCTGGCGCAGTCCATCCCTTACCTCTACGGCATGATCGCGCTCAGCCTCGCGCTTCTGCTAGCACCGCTGATGGTGGGGATGTTAGGGATGGCACTGATCGGCTTCGCTACGATCTTCGGCTTCGATCCCAACACGGTTTCCAGGGAGACGTGGCTCTGGATCGGCGGCGGGGTGTCTATCCTCTTCGCGCTGTTCCTGATCTACAGCTTGAGCATGTCGGAGCGCCTCACGAGGGACTGGGGTCTGCCCGACTGGGCCCGCTTCGTGGAGCCTGGACACCCCCGCCCGGCGGGGGAACTGCTGTTCGGCCCGCTTGACGCTACGATTGGGCATCTCGCGAAAGCGTTGACGGCTCCCTCGGCGAAGGATCAGACTGCGGCGAAAACGGCGCATGAACCGATGAAAATCACCGACTTCCGCCGCTATGATATCGACACGTTCGACCTCATGATCGGGCTCATCATCGGCTGCCTTGTGACGGGCGTCATCCTCTCCATCGGCGGAACGATCCTCGGCTGGCTCGCACCTGGTATGAGTGCCACTATCTCCAAGGCCATGGAGCCCGCGGCCCCTGGACAGACCAACACGATCAGCCCGGTGATGATCGCGGTGCTCCTGACGGCGATCATCCCCATCCTTCTTACCATGATGGGCGTGGTATGGGGTCTCGGCTATCTCGCCGACCGCTCCGCCAACCAAGCCTGGGCGAGCCATCGGTGGGTGCGCTGGCTCGCCCGCGGTGCCAAGGCGCTGCACTTGGTGATCGCCGCGCTGCTGGCGATGATCCTGGGGGGATTCGTCGCGGTCTTCGTCGGATCCTGGTTAGCTCCCCACACCCCGTGGATCTCTATCTTTCTGTTCGCCGGTGCCTCGCTCCTGATGTCTCGCACATTTCTCTCAGTTTCGCCCAATAAGGACAGCTACCTACACACCTTCATCGCCAACGTCGAGGAGGCCAACTGCCCGCCAGAGGGGTAGCGCCTAGAAACGACAAGGTCGGCGGTGTTTTTGTCAAAAGAAATGGGAGCCACTTGATTGAGGAAACAGGGCTCCCACCTGGCACCATACACGCAGGTGAGAAGGAGCGCGGCGGGACGGCGAGGTGGTCGCGCTATCATGGCCTGCTAGGATTTTTTCGGGAAAAGTCCCGCTAAGGGCAATTGGGGCCTTTCTGCATCAGAAAGCCATATCCGGTCCTTGACGGCCTCGTTGAACGACGCAATCTGGGCCGGTGTATGTGCGTTTGTCCTAGAATACTCGACGCAGAATCAGCAAGTCTCGCACCTTGAATCTGTTATCAGGTAAGATCAGGGCGTCTATCGGCGGGTAGAACAGCCTTTTGGTGGGCGCGAGCGTTTTCCGACGAGTTTCGGGCGGGAACGCACCCCGTAGTGCACAAGCTGCCCTTCGCCCTCACCGCGTCTCAATGCGTTTCCCAGAACAGGGCAAGGTTGTGACATTCGACGCAAGATTCAAACTCGACCGAGACCCATGATTCTCCGCCGACGCACGCGGGCGCGGGTGTCCGCACGCGATAGCGGTACCGCTCTCCGCTCAAGCCGCACGGAATCCTATGATTCTACGTCGAAGATTCTCCGACGAATACGATCCGGTCGGCCCAAATCGCGTCGCTCGACGAGACCATCAATGGCCTAATGCCTTCCTGATGCGGAAAAAACTCGATTGCCCTTAGCGGGACTTTTCCCGAAAAATACTAGCAGGCCTAGGTCACCGCCTCGATGCGCTCGCCCGGGGCGTAGATCATGGGGAGGTGGAAGTTGTTCGCCCAGGTGCGAGGTGTAGCCACGCCACACAGGTAGGCGAAGGGCTCCCGGTGATCGAGTACCACCCGGCTCGGCAGCGCCAGCGTTGACGACATCGCCAGTTCGTAGGGGCCGACGAGACAGCGCGCACAGTGGAACTGTGGGAGGAAGGCGCGTACGTAGCGCAGCCAGAAGAAGGTGAACCCCGCCAAATGGCAGGGCGGGTCATCATCGTGCGGCGGCTTTACGTCCAGCAGCATCGCGGCGGGGTCGTCGGCCCCAGGGTCAATGTGGGACACCAAGAGGTCAAGGGGCAATTGGGTCAGGGGCCGCGTGCGTGGCTGGCGAACGGCGGCGGTCACTGGGGCGTCGTTGCGGTCATAGGGAACTCCTTTGTCAGGCAGTAGGCCCGCCCATCAGCGTGGCCCGTTCGATTGCGGCCACCCTCCCCAGGCCGCGCACTCATACCCTTACCCAAAACGTTTATCTTGAAGCAAAGCGGGCATGGGAAGGGGCCGCAACAGCATCCTGATGCAGAATTCGATACATTGCAGCAATATCCACCAAGCGCTGAAAGCCCTTCCCTATGACCGTGACGCCGGGATCACCATCACCGGTGCGGCCTTGGAACCCACCCAACTGGGCGATCCAGCGCACCACTTGCCGCAAGGGCGGGGGTTTGGGCGGGACTATCGCTACGCCA
>CAIRDL010000803.1 GCA_903877345.1 uncultured Oscillochloris sp.
AGCCAGCGTCCGTTGGCTGAGCTTGTCGAAGCCAATGGACGTGACGGGAAAATACAAGAAAACTTAGTTTACGGACTAATAAGAAACGCTGTCACCCTGAGCGAAGCGAAGGGTCCCGGTCGGGATGCTTCGCTTCGCTCAGCATGTCAGGACGCCTCACATGCAAATTCGCATTAACCTCATCCATAAGTTCATCGCCTTCTTGCTGCTCGCCGCAGTGTTGCCCCTGCTCATTGTGGGTATTTCCGCGTATCAGGTGTCGCGCACGATTGTGCATGAAGAGGCCATCCGCTTCACCCAAACCTTGGTTGATACCCAACGTGACTATCTCGACCTCCAATCACAGCAGATCGCTAGTCTGATCGCTAATCTGCTCAGCGTCGAGGAGATCACCGAGGCGCTGGCAAGCGATGTGCAAACTGACTCTTACACCAGCCTCGCCACCCAAGCGCGGATCGGCTATATCCTCGACGGCTACAGCAATCTGAAGGGGCTGGTCTCGATTGATATTTTCACCCTGCGCGGTGCCCACTACCACGTCGGTGACACCCTCGATGTCTCACGGCTCCGCACGGACATCGTTGAGCAACTGCTCCTTCAGGCGCGCACGAACAGCCCCGACGTGGTCTGGGCTGGGATTGAGGACAACATCAATGCCAATTCGAGCCAGCAGCATGTGATTACCGCCGCCCGGATGGTGCTGAAGACCGACCGTGGCTCTGCGACCTCCGAGTCGGTCGGCGTGCTGTTGGTCAATTCTAGCGCTGATGAACTCCGCACCCATTTCGATGGCGTCAACCTCGGGGCGCGGGTGTCGCTGCTCATCATGGATGCACAGGGACGGGCGATGTATCACCCTGATCCGCGTATGCTGGGCACAACGATCAACCGGAGCGTCCGTGATGCGCTTCAAGGCCCACGCGGCACCGTGACGATGGTGATTGACGGCGAGACCATGCTGCTGACCTACAGCACCTCGAGTCTGAGCGGTTGGACGGTACTCAGCGTGGTGCCTGTCGCCACCCTCGACGCCCGTTCCGCGACAATTGAACTGACGGTGTTTTTGGCTCTCGCCGTGGCGTGTCTCCTTGTCGGGATTACCTCCACGTTTGCCTCTCGGATGATCGTCATCCCGCTACGCAAGCTCACCCACCACCTGCAACTCCTCCAGACGAGTGACCCAGGGTGGGAGGAGCCGTTGCCGGTGCGCGGCTCCGATGAGGTTGCCGAACTGAGCCGCTGGTTCAACACGTTTTTGGAAACCCTCAGCGCACGGAGTCGGGCGGAGGAAGGGCTGCGCGAGAGCGAAGAGCGCTATGCTCTAGCCCTTCAGGGAGCCAACGACGGCATTTGGGACTGGGATCTGCGGACGAACCATGTCCACTATTCGGCGCGCTGGCAGGCAATCCTCGGCTATACAGACGTCACGGCAACCACCTCGATTGACGCATGGTTGGATCGGGTGCATCCCGACGATGTCGCGCTAGTGCGGCAGCAACTCGAAGCCCATCTGCACGGTACGACCGCCCTGTTTGAGAGCGAGCATCGCCTGCAGTCGCACGACGACCAAGCGTGTCTCTGGGTGCTCGCCCGAGGCATGACCATCACGGACGCGCAGCAACGTCCGATCCGCATCGCTGGCTCACTGACCGACATTAGTACGCGCAAACAAGCTGAAGATGCCCTGCGCGAGAGCGAAGAACAAAATCGGCTGCTGGTTGAAGCGGCTCCCGATGCGGTGGTCTTGTTTGATGAGGGCAGCCGGGTGGTGCAGATGAACCGTGCGTTTGAACTGCTCACCGGCTGCACCACCGCACAACTCACCGGTCGAACCCTGGATGCGCTGGGCTTAGTCTCGCCCGAACAGGCGCTATCCCTAAGCGCGAGCATTATCAAGCCGCTTCAGGGGGCGAATCGTCTCGCCGCTGCGGAGTTCAGGCTCACCGACGCGCAAGGCGTCATTCGGGTGCTGGGGATGCGGGCGTTTGGGCTGACCATTCACGGCAACCGCCACTATCTTTCCACCATGCGCGACATCACCAGCGAAAAGCAGGTGGAAGAAACGCTGCGCCAAGCCAACGCCGAACTCGCACGGGCGGCGCGTACCAAGGATGAGTTTCTGGCGAACATGAGCCACGAACTCCGCACGCCGCTCAACGCGATCCTCGCCCTGAGTGAAATGCTCCAAGAACCGTTCTCTGGCCCGCTCAATGACAGCCAACTGATCTCGCTCCACCACATTGAGGACAGCGGGCGGCATCTGCTCACGCTTATCAACGACATTCTCGACCTCTCGAAGGTGGAAGCCGGGCGGCTGGATCTCCAGATCGAACCCCTGGTGGTAACTGATGTCTGCGAGTCCAGTCTGATTTTCGTTAAAGAGATAGCATCCAAAAAAGCCATCAAGCTCGGCTTTGCGTTGAATGATCAAATGGCCGAAATGATGGCGGACTCGAAACGCTTGAAGCAGATTTTGGTGAATCTGTTGAGCAACGCGGTCAAGTTCACGCCAAACAAAGGCCGGGTGAACCTGAACGTGACTGCCGACGCCGATGCCGGGACGATCAGCTTTGCGGTGCAAGACACGGGCATCGGGATTGCCCTGGAGCATTTGGCGCAGATTTTCCAGCCCTTCAAGCAGCTAGATTCGAGCCTGAACCGCCACCACGAAGGCACGGGCTTGGGGCTGGCCCTGGTGCGCCGGATGGTTGAACTGCATGGCGGCAGCGTAACGGTTGAGAGCACCCTTGGTCAAGGGAGTTGCTTTACGGTCGCTTTGCCCTACCACCCGCCGCAAGCGCTCGAAGCGCCCTTGCCCGAAGCCGCTTGGTCGGCACAACCAATCGGCGCTGATGAAGGCTGCGCGGCGCTGGTGATCGAAGATGCGGCAAACGCAGCCGATCAGCTCACGCGGCATTTGCAGGAAGCCAACATGCGCGTCATCGTTCACCCGCAAGGCAACGACGCGCTGGCCCAAGCGGTGCGGCTCAAGCCCCACATCATCCTGCTCAATCTACTCATGCTGGCGCAGGCGGACTGGGACTTGTTGCGGCAACTCAAGGCCACGCCGGGCACGCAAACCATTCCGGTGATTGTCGTCTCGGTGGTGGACGAGCGGGCCAAGGGTGCCGCCGCAGGCGCAGCGGCCTATTTGGTGCAACCCGTCTCGCAAGAGCTGCTGCGGCAAGCGTTGGAAGCGGTGGTGGTCGTTCCAGAACCTGCGTGCCAAGTGGTGGAGTCTGCGCCCGTTGCGCTGCCTGTGCTGTCGGGCGGGCGCATTCTGTTGACTGAAGATAACGAAGTCAACATCATGGCGATCAAGAACTACCTGCTCCACAATGGATACGAGGTTGTTGTCGCCCACAATGGGCGCGAAGCGCTTGAGCGGGCCAGCGAACTGCCGCCGGATGTCATTCTGATGGACATCCAGATGCCAGAGATGGACGGGCTGGAGGCGATGCGGCGCTTACGGGCGCTGCCTGACTATGTGACGACGCCGATCATTGCGCTGACC
>CAIRDL010000804.1 GCA_903877345.1 uncultured Oscillochloris sp.
GCCGGGGCCACGGGCAAGCCGTGGGGTCATATCGAGGGCAGCGTTATTGGTAAGCAGGCTTGGCGGCGACCAAACGCCGGTCGCTGCATTGTAGGTTGCAGTCCCTATTTCAAGCTTCTTTGCGGTTTGCTCATCCCACGTGGCGGTGATCGGCAACGCTTCGCGCATCCGGCTCCACACCGCCACCGCGGTCCCTGCGGCGTCCCACGCCACTTGGGGGTTCCCATCAACCACCGCATCGTTCGTCACCGCGCTTGGCGCGCTCCAGGCGGTGCCATTCCAACGGCTAAAGTTTAGCTCGTGCGATTGCCCAACCGGCTTGCGGATGTCGTCGTGAACCCACAGCAGCATCGCGTTATCGTTGGTCGGATTGAGCGCCAGGGTTGGCTCGGTATAGGTGTAGACACTGGTGACCAGCGGCGTAATCGCATTCCTTGTGACGCCCACGCCTTGGAGCGAGGCACCGGTTGCGCCGAACGCCTGGAGTGTCCCCGGCCTCGCTTGGAAGCTGGCATAGTTGGGTGCGTCGGGATGAGCTATAAGACCCCAGTCTGTTTCTGTGACATTTAGGACATTCAGAGCTGTGGAAGAGGCTTGTGGAGGATACGTCCAGCTCAGTTGCCCTTTGTGCTCTTTTGAGAACCAGAGGATTCGAGCCTCATATCCGGCTTCGCCAGTAAAGATGAAACGGTCGGCTCGCAGCCCAGAGAGGGTTGTTGATGGCCTTGGCAGAAGAAATTCAATCTTGCCACTACCACCGAGAAATAGCTTGAACTCCAGAACTTGCCAATTCCAGTTGTAGCCGGCTTCAAGCGTTGGGCCAGCACCGAATCGAATGTTCGACCATTCTAAAAATGGTCGCGTATTGATGGTGCGTACATCACTGCCGAGTGAACCGGCCATGCCGGCTTGGAGATAGAGTACGCCCAGCAATCTGATGCCGGCCTTCCTCTCAATCTCGCGGATACCTGTTCCGGCACCAGGAGCGAAGAAATCGGCGACAAGCGCGAGCACAGACCAGTCTTGCCTCCCGTATACCTTGACCTCAACCTCGATCTTACCCCTTGCTGTCTGAATGACACAAACAGCTTCTGACTTGATATCACCAGATACTTTCACTTGTCCACCAAGCATAATATCGGTGAATTCGATGTTCATCTCCGTCCCTACCCTAGCCTTCATCTCAAATGGAGCGCTACAGTTTATTGGGTATTTGACGGTGCCTCCTGCAAAGAAACCGAGTTCGCTGTTATGGTCTTTCACGCCAGGAATGCCAAGCTTAAATGAACCTCCAGGGATTTTAAAATTCCGCTCTGTCTCATATGCTCCATTAAAAGATCCTCCAAAAACCATGGGGCCGACTGGCCCAGCGGCAATCAAGCCACTCAGCCATATCGGTAGCGGCGTTGACCAAGGCGCATAGTCGCGTTGGTCGGTAAGCTGGTTTGCGGCATTGTATACAGCGACACGAAGGGCTGTACGCCCATTGGCGAGATCGCTGCCCATATTGATGGTTGCGCTGGCTGTATTGCCGCTGAGACGCATCGCGATGGTGCGCCCGTTAATAATCAGCGCTGCACGGCCTGCCGACCCACCTTTCCAGTCAATCGTCACGTTGATGGGATTGTTGACTGGGATGCCCTGGAGATAGCGCGCATCCAGAGGATAGGTTGTCTTCACCCCTGTGATGACCGCCGGGCGCGGCGCTGGTGGCGCACTTTTGAAGCTAATCTGGGCTGAGGTCGCAAGTGTCTGTCCGGTCGTCTCGTTGCGCGCCGTAATGGTGGCACTGCCAGCATTCCCGGAGCGCACGGTGGTCGAGAAACGACCGACGGCGTCAGCATTGCCGAAGGTCGCCCCAAAGCTATCGGCTGAGCCACGGCTTGAACTCAGCCGGACGCGGTGGCCGGGGGGCACGCCTTCGAGGCGAACGGTTGCATTGATGTTGAGATCAACCGAGGTCGGGCTGATGGTCAACTGTGGGGCCGTAGGTGGAACATAGGGGGTGGGCGTAATCGTCGGCGTAGCGGTCGGTGTCGGTGTATACGTTGGGCCAGGGCCAGGGCCAGGCGTTGTGTAGTTCACCACAAAATAGGGACGTAACTGGAGGGCATCTGTTGACAGGCTACACTGCGTCCCAAGAGCATGGCTAGAGCAGAAGTAGGCACCGGGAGAACTCTCGGGGTTGGCGTAGATCGCGACACCATTGTTCGCGACACCGCTATACCACTGTTGAGCGAGGCTCGTGACATCCCACGTCTTCCAGCCCAGGGCGCTGCTGACATTGGCGGTTGTGATGACGGTTCCATCAACACTTGGCGAATTATTCCATGGGTAACTAACCGGGCTTGTCTGCCAAGCGGTCGTCACATTGTACACTACCGTGTTATAGCCGGTCGTATTCGGGGCGTAATACTGATACATATTCAGCACGGCGCTATCAATTGTACTCCCAGCCGGAATCTGCGGCATGGCCGCGTAGAAAAAGGCACGGGTGATCGCCTTGCCGTTATTTTCAGGGTCGTAGCCAAGTGAGAGGTAGCGTTGCTGGTACCCAGCAATGGTGGGATAACCCTGTTGGGTATAGAGCGTGTCACCGCCGCCTCGCGTGTCAACCGTCGGATCGAGTACCACCGGGTAAACGCGCTTGGCGTCAGTAAGCCACGCCGCGTCCGGCGTATAGGTCAGCGCATAGGTGCCGTCGCCCACGTTCTCAAGCGTCGTCGTGACCGCATCGGTCGTCGCACCACTGGCATCCTCCATATAGGGCGGTAAGATGCTCCAGCACGTCTCGCCACAGGGGGCAAGCGTGATTCCGCCGTTCGCCTCCAATTGCGGCACTGCGCCCAAGACACGCAACACGAAGGTAAAGGCCGTCTGATCTGGCAAACGGCGAAAGATGAGGTTCTCCTTGACCGCGTTTGATGCGTTAAGGTACTGGAGATCGACCCCATTGTAGATCTCAGGGTAGGTGATTCGTGCACCGCTTACCTGCCCTGTGACGCTTTGTGCGCCCACTGGTTCAAACGTGATTGATCGGGTAGCGGTGGCGAGGCTGACAAGCGGTGTTGTGGGCAGATTGCTCTGGACACTTGTACGTACCTCGCTCGTTGCCTGGAATTGCACAGCAACGTCCCCGGCAGTGTTTGCCCACGTATTCGCCCCCGCGAGCTGAATCAACTCGGGCCGAATCTCAGCCCACCCCCCGAATCCGTCTTGATAGTGAACGGGATAGCTGAACACCTGCACGTAGCCACTGCCATTAGTCCGTTGAAACACTTTTGCGTTCAGGGTTCGTAGCCCCACGATCTCACTGGCCCCCGGTTGTTGCGCTCCACTCCCGGCCCCAGATGTGACCCATGGTATGAGTGTCAGGACGGCCAAAAAGCTGAACACGGCACGGAATACAGGTGAATGTAGCATGCAGGTTTGCTCCAGATGTGCGGATGGCGAATGGTGCCGTGTTTTCGGCCACCAATGCCTCAATGCGATTCAGCAATTGACTCACGAGGTGGCGCATCACCAGATCGGGGATTGTCTTGATGCTTGATGTCCGGGATTTGCATACGTCAATCCTACGGGAAAGTGAGTAGAAATTCAAGATGCGAATCCAGGGGTTCATGTCAGTGTGGATACATTGTCTCTATGTCCATCCAGGAAGTATGAAAAGGATATTCAGAGACGGGCAGCCAGCGTAGGAATGCGCTCTGTCGTGCGTGAGGCTCGCGACAAATAAGAGGTTACTCCAGTATTTTCTTTGCGATGCTATGAAAGTTCCACCCCATCATCAGTATGCGACAATGTGAACGATACTCCAGCGCCCAGCGCCCGTGGGGGGCACCTTTGCTCGCAATGCATGCGAGCGTCGCCGCGAGCCGAGGGTCGGTGCCGTACCCCAGCGTGACCAGCGCCTCCGCGAGTTGGAGTACATCGGTCACGGAGAATACCGGGAACCCGAACTGCCACCAACTCCGACTGGGCTTGGCGCTGAAGCCGCTTGGGTACGCGGCGGTGGCGGGGTTCGTGCTGAACAGGAAATCCACGCCCTGAGCAATGGCGCGGGTGATCAACGGCGTGCGTCGTTCGACCGGCCACGCGCCAAAAGCCAACATCAC
>CAIRDL010000805.1 GCA_903877345.1 uncultured Oscillochloris sp.
ATTTCCCGCCACAGGGTAGGTCACACTCGCTGCGTCAAGGCTAAGCGCTTGGCCGACCCGACCCGCCGTGAAGTGGGGCGTTCCGTAGGCGATGGGAAAACCCCGCCCCACCTGTTGGATGCTCTGGCCGTCGAAGGCAGCGGCAAAAAGCAAATCGTCGGGCGGGTTCACCGTCAGCGTCCCAACGGGAGGCGTGGTGTCGCCCTGGATGGGTGGCGACGTGGCGACCGCATCACGATCCATGCCTGAAAAAGTGACGGAAGCTCCCGCCGTAGCGTTGGGCCGGGCGGACGTGGTGAAGTCGAACGTTCCGGCAAGCGACGGTGCCCAAAGCGCCGGACTAGGCAAGCACCCGGCGTAGGCGGCGCAAGGATCATCACCAGGCCCTTGCCAGCCATAAGGGTCAATCTGGCGTCCGTAGCGTCGCACCTCAAAGTGAAGGTGCGGCGTACCCGTCACAAAGCCGGTGGCCCCACTACGCCCCAGGAACGTACCAACGGCGACGGGCACGCCCTGATCACGATCAATGGCGTCGGCGAAAATCGCGGCGAAGCTATCGAGGTGCCAATAAACCGTCTCGTAGCCGTCGGGGTGCAGAATAACCACGCCGTTGCCGCGATGCGTGCGGGCGTAGGCGATCCCGGCGGCGGCGGCAAGAATGGGCGTGCCAACCGGCTCGTCGGGGAAATAGTAATCGTGGCCGTCGTGCCCGTCATACTGGACATTGCTCTGCCCCAGGTAGTTGATGACATAGCTATTGCCATCATCGCCGCTATCAACCGTCGGGTAAACGTGGTCGAAATAGGCGAGATGCACCACACGGCTACCGTCTTGCCAAGGCTGGAAAAGCGTGAGGCCAGCGTTGCCATTCGTCGGTTCACGCTTAGCAGGCGCTGGCGTGCCGATGCCACCGTAGCGGATCAATTCATTTTTAAAATAGCGCTGAAAGGCGATTCCAAAGCGCTCGACAGCCACGCGCCATGCCGCAGCAGTGCGCCCCTGGGCCAGGAAGCGTTGCACGGCAACGCCTTCAGGCGCTTGGTCAAGGGTCAAGGTAAGCGTCAGGCCATCACTGAAGCGAATGGTCGGCGGAAAACTATAAGGGCCAAGCCCGGCCCGTAGCTCGCGGCTCGCCCATTCAAGTTGAGCACCGAAACCGTCTGGCCCGGCGGGGCCAAAGGGACGGTGCAGCGTTGCGTCGGCGGGTTGCGGGGTGCTGAGCAGCGCGGCGGTGGCTTCGAGCAGGGCCAAATGCAGTTGCGGGCTGATCCCATAGTAAAGCGCAGCGCTCGCAAGCAGCGTAGCGGCGCTCTGCCCGCCCTCGCTATAACCCTTGAGTGGGCCGGGCTGCTGGTCGAGGAACGCCTGCACGCCAGGGCCATCCGCACCCTGGGCCGCAACGGGCGCAATTGGCAGCAGCGTGGCGAGCAGCATGATGAGCAGCACGATGGAGTGGCAACAGCGCAAGCGACGACTCCTGGCGGTGGGGCGAACGTATCGGCGAATCCTAACACACTGGCATTCGCACGTCAACGCTAGTAGAATGCTTGTTCATCTGGAATTTCAGCTTTCAGATTGCGGGAAATTCAAAACATCCCACCTGATGCGTGATGCGTGATCCGTGATCCGTGATGCGTGATGCGTGATGCGTGATGCGTGATGCGTGATGCGTGATCCGTGATGCGTGATCCGTGATGCGTGATCCGTGATGCGTGATGCGTGATCCGTGATGCGTGATGCGTGATGCGTGATCCGTGATGCGTGATCCGTGATGCGTGATCGGGCCGCATTCTGACCGACCACGGATCACGCATCATTTGCACGACCACGGATCACGCATCACGGATCATTTGCACGACCAAGGAATCACCATGCAACGCCAACGCCTAACGGTGCTGCTAATCATCCTCATCAGCTTGTTGGTCGCCTGTACAGGGCCAACGCCCGTACCAACCCCAACGCCTGCCCCGCCAGTGGTGCGGGACACGCGCCTGGGCACTTTCTTCTTCTATTGGTACGCCTGTCCGAAACAAGAGTGTGACGCGAGTCAACTCAGCGTGACGCCGCCGGGATGGCTCGCCCCATTGCCTCGCGACCTTGATTCGCGTGATGGCACCGCTTATTCGTCCCTTAACTATGACTGGTTCGAGGGTGAATTGCGCGATATGCGCGCCACCGGCATTGACACGGTCTTCCCCGTGAGTTGGGGCGACCACCCGCATCCCTGGTTTCGCCAGGATCGCCTGAAGGTGTTGGTGCAAGCTAATGGCATACTCGAACGCCCCTTGGCTATCGGGATGTTCATTGACACCACGGCGCAACAAGCGATGTACAACGACTTCGTCGCTGAGGGCTACCGCTTCGGGACAACCATCCCTCAGTTGCCGTTAGCCGACCCGCGCAGTGGCTATTTCTTCTACGACCGGCACATCAAGGGGTTTTTCGAGCGCATCCCACGCTCGATGTGGGCGACAGTGGACGGACACCCGCTCATCATCACCTACACCGCGCTCTGTTGCACCGATCTGAAACTGGCAAGCGAGTTGTGGGCGGCGGTGAAGACAGCCTTCGCCCGTGACTTTGGGGTGACGCCGTGGCTGATTCTTGAGGATACGTGGTTCACGCCAGAAGCATTGGCTCCAGGCGACGGTTTGCGCTCCATTGAGCAGGTTGCCGACGGGCGCTACAGTTGGGGTACGGCGCTCAACGGCCCAACGACCCGCACGCTCCGTGGCTACACCGTGAGTAGTGCAGGGCCGGGTTTCGACAATCGCCGCATCACCGGCATTGTTGAGCCGCGCACACAACCCCGCGAACTTCCGCCTGGGGGTGGGGTCGCCGCAGACGGGGCTTTCTTGCGGGCGAGTCTCGCCGCAATCCCACCAGAGACGAACATGGCGCTGATCGAGACCTGGAATGAGTGGCCGGAGAGTACAGGCATCGCCCGCGCCGCCTACCGCAGCCTCAACGGGCAGCCGCTACCCGAGACGTTTTATATGGACATTGTGCGGGAGTGGCGTAGGGGGCGAGGTGGGTCGTAGATTGTAGATTGCAGATGTACTGCAAAGGGGTGGCGAAACGCAACCGCTTGCGTCTCGTCACCCCTTTACGATTGACCCTAACCCCCAACCCCTAACCCCTAATCAATATGGTCGTAAGCCGGCAGCGTCAGGAACTCCACGAACTGGTCGCTGGTGGTAATTTGCTCGAACAGTTCGCTCGCCTCCTCGTACTTGCCCTCCGCGTAGGTCGGGCCAAGGATCTGCTTCACCCGCTCCAGTTCCTCCGGCAGCATAGCGCGGAACATGTCAGCGGTAACTTTGCGCCCATCGTCCAGCACGCCCTTGGGGCTGCGGATCCACTGCCAAATCTGCGCCCGCGAAATCTCGGCGGTGGCGGCGTCTTCCATCAGGTTAAAGACAGGCACGCACCCATTCCCCGCCAGCCACGAGCCAAGGTACTGGATGCCGACGTTGATGTTCATCCGCAGGCCCGCTTCGGTGATCGGCGCTTCCGGGCCGAACTTCAGAATGTCGGCGGCGACGATATGCACATCTTCGCGCTTACGCTCAATCTGGTTGGGCGTCGGCATCACCGTATCGAAGGCCGCCAAGGCAATTGGCACCAAGCCGGGGTGCGCCACCCACGTGCCATCGTGCCCATCGTTCGCCTCGCGCTCCTTATCGGCCCGTACCCGCGCCAGTGCCGCCTCGTTGGCGACCGGATCGTTCTTGATCGGGATTTGCGCCGCCATACCGCCCATCGCATGCGCCCCGCGCCGATGACATGTCTTGATGCAGAGCAGCGAATACGAGCGCATAAAGTGCGTCGTCATCGTCACCTGAATGCGGTCGGCCAAACAGAAGTCGGGGTTGGTGCGGAACTTCTTGATGCACGAGAAAATATAGTCCCAACGCCCACAGTTCAGCCCCGCCGAATGCTCGCGCAGTTCATACAGAATTTCGTCCATCTCAAACGCGCCCAGAATTGTCTCGATCAGCACCGTGGCCTTAATCGTCCCGTTGGGCAAACCGACATACGCCTGCGCCGCCAGGAAGATCTCGTTCCAGAGCCGCGCCTCAAGGTGGCTCTCCAACTTCGGCAGATAGAAATAGGGGCCGCCCTGCACCTTCAAGGCTTGACGCGCATTGTGGAAGAAGTAAAGTGCAAAGTCGAAGATGCCACCCGAAACCGGCGTGCCATCCACCGTGACATGCTTTTCACTAAGGTGCCAACCCCGTGGGCGCACAAACAGCACCGCCGGGTCGGGTCGCAGCGCGTAGGCTTTCCCCTCCGGTCCGGTATAGCTAATGGTGCGCTCCAAGGCGTCACGCAGATTGATTTGCCCCTGGATCTGATTGGCCCAATTGGGCGTATGCGAGTCCTCGAAGTCAGCCATGAAGACCTTGGCCCCGGAATTGAGCGCATTGATGATCATCTTGCGTTCCACCGGGCCAGTAATCTCGATGCGCCGGTCTTCCAGTTGCATGGGGAACGGAGCAATCCGCCACTCTTCAGCGCGCACCGCCGCCGTTTCAGGCAAAAAGTCGGGCAACAGGCCCGCATCAAGCTCCGCTTGGCGCGTCTGACGATGCGCCAACAGGTCAGCGCGCCGCCCATTAAAGGTACGGTGCAACTGCACGACCAACTCCAGCGCCTCAAAGGTCAAAATCTCGGCGAACGCGGGCGTCACGGCACCCGTAATCTGCATTCCTTCGGGCAGCGTAAGCTCAGCCATTGAACTCTCTCCCTTAGACAAGGTTTCAGGGGCCGGGTTTCAGGGTTCAGGTCGAGCGCATCAGGAAAACTTGCGTTACCCAAGACTGTAAAGTACCTACGAACCTTGTCTTAGGGAAGCGGAAATTTTTAAGTATCCCGGCAGATGTCACGCTGAGCGCCAGCGAAGCGTCCCGGTGTCCTTTCCACCCGCCGGGACGCTTCGCTTCGCTCAGCGTGACATGTCATCGGGATGCTTAAGCATTTCCACGTCCCTTACTACAAGCCGTCAAGCCAACTCACCGCTTTCAGATTACCGGTTGTAGATTGCGGATTTGCCTCAGCAG
>CAIRDL010000806.1 GCA_903877345.1 uncultured Oscillochloris sp.
AACGCAATGCCCAAGTTGCGCGAACTCGCGGCACCGAAGCCCGGACGGCGGTTTTGGAGGTAGTGGAAGCGCGGGTCAGTGCTGAATGCATGGACAATCTCGCGGGTCGCTTCATTTGGACTCTGGTCAATAACGAAGATCTCGAAGTCCTGGTAGGTGCCAACAAAGATGCTACGTACCGCGTCGGCTAACACGTCGGGGCGATCTTTCGTTGGAATGATGACAGAGATAAGCATAACGCACCCTATGCCGTCTATATGGATCTAAAGTGTGCCATATGCAAAAAACGTGTATGTGCGCCATAAGTCATGGCCTAAGAAACAGCATCTTCTCACGATCAACCGGGGTACACCACCCCTGCCAGAAGCCGATGCCAAAGTAGGATAGCCTACGTAGACCCTGTGGCTTGCGTAACTGCAACAGCAGCAAGAGTGGCACGAGTAACCCCACCACTCCTGCCTCGTAGAGCACGACCACCAGCGCACCCCAATGCCCGCAAAGGAGCGGCTTGGCGTAAGCCGCCCCAATGCCAATCCAGTCACGTTTTGTAAGCTCTTTGCCCTCCTCCCACGTACGGAACCCATAGTGGAGCACCGCCACTTGATCGGTTTCGTAGACCCATTGCCCTTGGGCGAGGGCGCGCATTGCCAGATCCCCATCTTCACACGAGGGAAAGTGAGCTCCGGCCCCCAGTTGCTCGTCAAAACCACCCAGAGCAAGCGCTTCTTTGCGGCGCACGGCGATACCGGCCCCGATCCCACGCGCTCGGCACTTGTCCCAGAAGGTACGTACCAGCTTGCTATCCTTGCGCATATAGGCTGGAATAAAGCCCTTGGTTGTGTCGTGGGGAGCCGCCGCCACGTTACAGAACGCCACGGTCACGCGTGGGGCAGCGGCAAAGGTTGCGTCCATCACTGCTAACCAGTCCTCAGGTACCGTGCAGTCATCATCGGTGAAAACCACAATGGCACTCTGCGCCTGCGCCAAACCAATGTTCCGTGCGCGCCCAAGCCCTTTGGTTGCCGAGCGAAGGTAGCGGAAGCGCGGATCAGTGCGAAAGCCGCTCACCGCTTCCTCCGTCGTTTGATTCGTACTCTGATCGACAAGAATGACCTCAAAGTTCGGGTGCGTGTTAGCGAGAATTGAGGCTATCGTCGTGGCGGCACTTGCCCCACGATTTCTCGTGCAGACAACGGCAGAGATAGTCATGAGATGGTTAGGCATTGTGAGATCAATATACTGTAAGGATTAGACTCGTATTGAGAAATCATGATTGCATACCTAGCGCTGGTACCGCTACGTGGGCGCAAAGAGAACCTGCTTGTACTGCTCAGCCATGCGAAGATCACTGAATTGATGGAGTGCTCTTTGTTGCGCTGCTGTTCCCAGTTGCTTACGTAGTGCCGCATCGCCCAACAAACGCTGTAGCGCTGAGGCTAGTGCGCTTGGGGTGCGAACAGGTACGAGCAACCCAGTCTCATTGTGGGCAATCGCGTAGCGTACCCCACCCACATCTGCGCCGACACTCGGCACACCATGAAAGGCGGCCTCGATGAAGACGAGGCCAAAGCCTTCTTCATGCGAGGGCAGGGCAAAGATGTCACTTGCTGCATAGAGCAGTTCAGGCTCAGGGATCCGGCCAAGAAAACGCACCCGCTCATGCAGACATGCCCTACCCAGTGCCTCAAAAATCTTGCGTGAAGGGCCATCGCCGCCAATCACGAGATGGACAGGCTGAGGGTAATTTCCTACTAAAGCAACCCCCGTAATGAGATCAAGGAAACCCTTTTCAGGCACCAAACGCCCAAGTGAGCTGATAATCAAAGCCTCTTGGGGCAAGCCGAGCATAGCGCGTGCTTCGGCCTGTGTGGGCCGTTGGGTTGGTGGCTTGAGGCCCAACGGAATCTCGACAATTTTCTGGTGGGCTACCCCGCCATCGGTAAGGATCTGCGTCATCGCTGGCGTTGTGACGACGACCCGATCGCACAGACAACTGGCAAGGCGCGTCATGATCTGGGTACTCTGGTTTGCGAAGGGGATGGCGTGATGGACTGAGGCAATACAGCGCTTCACGCCGGCTAAGCGGATCGCCAACACATCCCAGATCGAGATGAAGTTGATGCCAAAATGAATATTAACGACCTGCGCCCGGGTGGAGCGAACAAATTTCCGTAAGGCAAGGAGATGCCGATAATCGCGCCGGACGGACAAATCGCGCACGGCCCGGTCACTCTGCACGCTCACGCCCAATTGCCGCGCCAAAGTCAGGGCACCCATTTCCGCATCCACTTGCGGAAATACGGTTTGTACCGCTACGTCTAATTGCTGGAGGCCCAAGGCGATGCTGAGCACCGAGCGCTCGGTGCCGCCAATCCCGTAAGCGGTGCTGATGAGAAGGACATGCGGCTTACCAGTCTTGTGCATAGAAGGCTTTTCTTCGTGTCAACCGTAGCGCGGCGGCGGGGTTAGCTAAGCGTAGGCTTGTAGACCGAGCAGATCGGGGATGGTGACAAACTCATACCCTTCGGCGCGCAGTTGTGGCACCAGTTGCTGCACTGCCCGCACCATCTCGATCTTGTGACATTCAGGCACTACCGCATACGAATCGTGCATGAGGATGATCGAGCCTGGGCGCACGTCTTGGCAGATGCCTTGCGCAATGCTTCGACCATCAATTTCTGGCACCTTCCAGTCAAGCGTATAAACATCCCAACCGACGACCGTATAGCCACGTTGCGCCAAGCGCTGACCTTCCCACGGCGTAAGCCAGCCCCACGGCGGACGATAGAGGCGTGGTTGACGTCCAATCACCTTGGCAATTTCAGCGGCACTAGCATCAATGTGCGCCCCACCCGTGAGCATTAGCCCGGCTTTGCGGCTGTGCAACATCGAGTGGTTGCCGATCACATGGCCGCTTGCATACGCTCGTTGGAGGAGATCGGGATTACGCTGTACATGGGCACCAACCCAGAAGAACGTAGCCTTAACTTGCAAAGCATCCATTGCATCAAGCAAATTCGCTGTGCTGGGCTTGCTGGGGCCATCATCAAAGGTCAGAGCCACCTTGCGCGCCGTGCGTGAACCATGATTGCGGAAGAAGCCGAACCCGCCATACGGTGGGCCAAGCAGGAAGTTACCACCCACATCAACGATTTTTGCCACAGACCGCTTCACGTTTGAGATGGCCATCGCTATGAAACCTCCAACTCGCTCTGCCGATTCGTAGCTTCCAACCGTTCGCGGGTGCGTTTATGGAACCGCGCTTTGACTTGCTCGAAAAGTTGATAGCCCCTTTGGCCGAGCAGCGTGTAGAGAGCCAAGCTAAAGATCGTCGTCTGGAACAGCGTTTCCGTTGGTCGTATCGTCAGCGCTACCCAAAAGTAGTACCAGCCAAGCCGGGGGTTGTTGTCCTGGAAGGTGAACATGATGGTATAGCTCGAGAGGGCTTTGCGGACAGCCTTTTTGTGGAGCCAGGCAAGCTCACGCTGTTTCATCGCCGGTAACATCCTGTACGACCAGTCTACAAGATGCAGTACCTCTTTGATACTTTGCGTGACAACCGTCTTCCCCTTTGACATGTTGCTGCCATGCATGCGGTAGGCGTAGAGCATGTCGTGTAGGTATGCCACTTTCCCTACATGACACAAGCCTGCCCACATTTTTGTGTCAATCGCGTACCGCATTTTTGGGTCATAGCCACCAATGGCGATATACGCGGTTTTCCGAATAATGGTGCCACTGTGCAACGGCGAACGCTCCAGCCAAACCTCCTGGAGCAAGTCATGGCCCGGGCGGACATAGCTTGTCGAGGCGGGAAACATGATGTAGACGCAGTGCTGCTCTTCCCGGTAGAAGCCGTAATTGGTGAAGGCAAAAGCGATCTGCGGATCTTGCTCCATCACCGCGATTTGTTGAGCAAAGGCGGTTGGGTCAGTGCTCCAATCGTCGGCAGAAATGACCGTGAGGTATTTGCCCCGCGAAAGTTCAGCCCCTTCGATCAGTGAGCGGGTAAAGCCCTGGTTCTCACCATGATCCACCAACCGCACGCGGGGATCAGCAAGATAGGGCTTGATGACCTCCAGGGAGTTATCGGTGGACTTGTCGTTGATGAGGATGAGCTCGAAGTCCGTGAAGGTCTGCTTTAAGATCGAGTTCAGGCAGGTTGCGAGAAAGTGGCCGTAATTGTAATTCAGAACGGTGACCGAGAGCAACGGCGCGGTCGGGAGCGAAGGTGCCATGGCCGACATCTCCTGTACACGATAAGCCAAGGTTTCAGGTGCTAGGTTTCAGGTTTCAGGTCGAGCGCATCAGAAAGCCTTGCGTGGCCCAAAACTGTAAAGTACCTACGAACCTTGTCTAAGGGAGCCAAGCGCGACCTCACCCAACGACTGAGGCGGTCGCACATGCCTCGTGCAGCATCGCGCTTACGTACTCCAGTTCCTCGTCCGTCATTTGCGGGAAGAGCGGCAGCACGATGGCGTGATCCTGTGCCTGTTCAGACGCAGGCAAGTCGTAGCCTTCGGCACGCTGGTAGGGTACTTCGCGGTGGGCACACATAATGCCCCGGCGCGTCGCAACGCCCCGGTCGAGCATTGCCTGCATCACCGCCCGCTGGTCGCAGCCGGTGGGCAGCCGCACCGCGTAGCTCTGCCAGTTGCTGTGGGCATAGTCCGGCTCGTGCGGTAGCCCGAGCCCAGGAATGCTGGCCAAAAGTTCGGCATAGCGCGCCGCCAAGCGCCGCCGCACCGCAATAATCTCCGGCATCCGTTTCAGTTGCTCACGGCCCACGGCGGCTTGGATGTCGGTCATGCGGTAGTTATACCCCAACATTGGGTATTCCTCAAAAATGACCTGATTGGCGCTGTGGCGCACTTGGTCATTCACGCTCATCGCATGTTGCCGCCACAGGCGGAACAGGCGGTCATACTCAGGCTCGTTCGTCGTTAGCATCCCGCCATCGCCGGTGCTCATCACCTTGCGCGGGTGGAACGAGAAACAGGCGATGTTGCCATGCACTTTGCCGATCTTCTCCCACTGGCCGTTCCAGTGCAGTTCGCTACCAATCGCGCAGGCGGCATCTTCAACGACCGGCAGGCCGTGACTGCGAGCGACGGCGACGATGGCGGCCATATCCGCCGGCATGCCCATTTGGTGGACGGCGAGAATAGCCTTGGTGCGCGGGGTGATTGCCGCCGCGAGCTTGGCCGGATCCATGTTGTAGGTAGCCGGGTCAATATCCACAAAAAGCGGCTCGGCCCCGCAGTAGCGGATGCTGTTCGCCGTAGCAATGAACGAGTGGCTGACAGTGATCACCGCATCGCCCGGCTCGACGCCCACGGCGAGCAAGGCGAGGTGCAGTGCGGTGGTGCAGTTCGAGACGGCGACGGCGTGGGTGGCCCCGGTGAAGGCGGCGAATTCGCGCTCGAAAGCGGCGACTTCCGGGCCTTGGGTGATCCAGCCTGAGAGGATGACCCGTTGGGCGGCGTCGGCCTCCGGCTGGCCCATGACTGGACGGGCCAAGGGAATAGTGCGTTTGGGGGAGGTGGTCATGCGGCGTTCCCCTCGACTTTCCAGTTATGCACCCGCTCCTCGGCAAGCAGATCCTCAACCGCCACGCCACGCTCCAAGTACCAAGCGTGCAACTTCTGGAGCCCTTCGCGCAACGAGACGGTGGGCGCAAAGTTCAGAATGGCGTGGGCCTGGCTGCTGTCGGCGTAGAGCCGCAATACGTCGCCAGGGCGTGGCTCGTCGTGGACGATGGTGGCATCGGGGCGATTGAGCACCTGGGCGATTGTCTCGGCCAGTTCGTTAATCGTGATCTCGCGGCCTTGACCAAGGTTCAAGGTCTTGCCGACCGCCCCGTCGCTTAAACCCGCGAGCAAGATGCCACGGGCGGTATCGGCCACGTAGGTAAAGTCGCGGGTCTGCGTGCCGTCGCCAAACACCACCATCGGCTTGCCCGCCATCGAGCGCAGCATAAACTTTGGGATCACCTCACCGCTGTCGCCCTCATGGTGGCTGCGCGGACCAAAGCTATTGAAAGGTCGCACGACCACCGTTGGGTAGTTGAAACTCGCGTAGTAAGCGCGTGCGTAGCACTCGCCGGCCAATTTTCCGCCGCCATAGACGGTCAACGGGTAGGTGGGATGCTCCTCGGTCATCGGAGCCCAACGACCGGTACCGTAGACTTCCGAGCTTGAGACGTAGACAAAGCGTGCGACGGCAGCGTTGCGGGCCATTTCAAGCAGGTTGAGCGTGCCGGTCGCGTTCACATCGTGGTTCTCAAACGGGTCGTGCAAGCTGTGGCGCACCCCCAGGCAGGCGAGGTGGTAGACAATCGTAACCCCGGAGAGCAGCGCAGTCAGCGCGGCGCGATCACGGATGTCCACTGTCGCCAACTGCACCTGCGCCGGGTCAAGATGGGCCAAATTGGCCTGCTTGCCATTCACGAGGTTGTCAACCACCGTAACGATATACCCACGGGCCGCAAGTTGCGTCACCAGTTCCGAGCCGATAAAGCCCGCGCCGCCAGTAACCAAGACACGTTCAGGGGTAGTGCTCATGAAGCGTTGTTCCTTGTCTTACACTATTGATCAACGGGGGCATTGCCGCGTGATGCGTGATGCGTGATGCGTGATGCGTGATGCGTGATGCGTGATGCGTGATGCGTGATGCGTGATGCGTGATGCGTGATGCGTGATCGGCAGGGCGCGGCCCGGTCACGGATCACAGATCACGGATCACGCATTATTTCTTACTGCTGCTGCCAGTCCTTCAGGGCGGCGACGACCACATCCTGCTGCTCGGGGCGTAGCTCAGGGAACATCGGCAGCGAGAGTACTTCGTTGGCGGCGGCCTCGGAGTGGGGGAAATCGCCGACTTTATGGCCCAACTCGGCGAAGGCTTGCTGCAAATGCACCGGGATCGGATAGTGGATGCCAGTCGCGACGCCCCGCTCCTGCAAGAAGGTCTGGAGTGCCTCGCGGCGGGCCTCGCGGATGGCGTAGATGTGGTACACGTGGCGCCGGTCGGGCAGCGCATCGGGGGTGCGGACACCAGTGCCGACGAGCAGTTCGCCATAGCGGGCGGCGTGGGCGCGGCGGGCCTCGGTCCAAGCCTCAATGTAGCCCATTTTCACCTTGAGTACGGCACCCTGCACACCCTCAAGGCGATAGTTAAAACCCTTGAGGTCGTGGTAGTAGCGGCGCTCAGCACCCCAATCGCGCAACATCCGCACGAGGCGGGCCAACTCGGGCTTGTTCGTCGTAACCGCGCCGCCTTCGCCGTAGGCCCCCAGGTTTTTACCAGGGTAAAAGCTAAAGCAGCCCAAATCGCCAATGCTGCCAACGCGCCGCCCCTTATACTCGGCCCCATGCGCCTGCGCGGCGTCCTCGATCACGGCGAGACCGTGGCGCTGCGCGATGTCCATAATCGGATCCATGTCAGCAGGCTGCCCGTAGAGATGCACCGGCAGAAGCGCCTTGGTGCGCGGGGTGATCGCAGCCTCGATCAGGGCGGGGTCAATGGTGAAGGAGACGGGGTCAATGTCAACAAAGACCGGCTTGGCGCGGGCGTAATCAATCGCTGAAACGGTAGCGATGAAAGTGAAGGGCGTGGTAATCACCTCATCACCCTCACCTACACCGGCGGCGAGCAGGGCGAGGTGCAGGGCGCTGGTGCCCGAATTCACCCCCATCGCGTGGCTGGTCTGCGTGTAAGCTGCGAAAAGTTCCTCGAAGGCGGCGACTTCTTTGCCGAGGACGAACTGGGTACTTTCGAGCAGGGCAATCACCGCCGCGTCAATCTCCGCTTTGATCGAGAGATACTGGGCCTTGAGATCCACGAACGGAACCATTGCTTTATTCCCCTTGAGGCAGATTTTAGATTGCAGGTGTCAGGTGCCAGGTGTCAGGTGTCAGGTCGAGCGCATAAGGCGTTCTGACGCGCTCGATCTGACACCTGATCCCTGACACCTGATCCCTGATCCCTGAACCCTGATCCCTGATCCCTGAACCCTGGTCTTAGTGGCTACAGAAGTTCGACCGGCTGACCGTGATTCGCCATTGAGCGGGTAGCGGCCTCAAGAATGCGGACTACACGCAGACCGGACTGGCCACTTGAGAGCGGTTGGCTGCCATTGTTGACGCACTCAACGAAATGTTCGGCCTCAATCTTCAGCGCTTCGAGATTATCCAGACGCGGCGCCCACATGTCGCCGGTGCGGTAGCCCACATGGCGCTGGTAGACCGCATCAGCCGCATCGCTTACGATGATGCCCTTGTCGTAGACCTTAATCTTCTCGCTCATCTCGATGTCATCGTAGACGATCATCTTCTCCGAGCCGCCGATGAGGGTTTGGCGCAGCTTCACCGGGGCCATCCAATTCACATGGAAATGGGCGATCATGTTGCCGCTGAAAAAGCAGGTCAGATAGGCCAAATTCTCGGGGCGTCCAGGGACGTGAGACATGCCGGTGGCGGCGACCATTGTCGGGCTGTGCCCAATCAGGAAATCCATAATCGAGAGGTCGTGTACCGCGAGATCCCACAGCACATTCACATCGTGCTGAAACAAACCCAAGTTGACGCGCACCGAGTCGTAGTAGTAGAGCTGCCCGAGGGAGCCGTTGTCGAGCAGTTCTTTGATCTTCCGCACGGCGCTGGTGTAGATGAAGGTGTGATCCACCATCACAGTCAGGTGCCGCTTCGCCGCTTCTTCAAGCAGACGCTCGGCCTCGGTGGAAGTCGCGGTGAAGGGCTTTTCGACAAAGATGTGCTTGCCTGCCTCAAGCGCTTGGAGCGCCAAAGGGAAATGGGTGGAGACTGGTGTGGCGACGGCGACCGCATCAATCGCCGGATTGCTTAGCATTTCACTAACGTCTGCGTAGGTCTTTACCGAGGGGTAGACCTGTTCTACCTGCGCCCGGCGTTCGGCCCGTTGGTCACAGACGGCGAGGACACGGGCACCTTGGGCCTGCGAGAAATTGCGAACAAGGTTCGGCCCCCAGTAGCCGTAACCGATGACGCCGATCCCGATCATAGGTACCACCCTTTGTATCGTGGCTGGCAGAGGGCTGTGCCGCCTGCGCCACGCTAATGTTTTGATGCCAAAGAGCTTCGTTGGGAATAATGTGATGCTTGAGAGGAGGTTGCAGAGGCCGGGAGGCAGGTTGCAGGCTAAGACGAGGTTGCAGGGGCCGGGTTTCAGGGTTCAGGTCGAGCGCATTAGGGAGCCGTGCGCCAGCCAAGACTGTAAAGTAGCCTGGAACCTTGTTTAAGGCATGTTTTAGAATCGGCGGTTTTAGCTTGACAGTTCGTAGTAGGGGCTTTAGCCCCGTGCAAGGCTTTGTAACGTGGCTGAAGCCACTACTACGAGCGCCGCAAACTGTCAAGCTCGTTTGAAACATGCCTAAGTGCAAACGGTGTTTACGCAGGATTGGCAGCCTGTTGCTCAATCTCGCGGCGGGTCAACTCAATGGCCTCGGCTTGGGTCGCACAGCGCACACCCGTCGCGCTAACATAGCCAAGGATCCGCCCCGGATTGCCAACGACCACCGCATGGTCAGGCACATCTTTGGTGACAACGGAACCGGAGCCGACCAGCGCCCAGCGCCCAATGGTCACCCCAGTGACGACCACCGTACCTGCGCCAATGGCCGCACCGTAGCGAACGAGCGTAGTGCCGACGTGCCAATCAGCGGCGCTTTTGAGCGTACCGTTGGGGTTAATCGCCCGGGGCAGTTTGTCGTTGGTAAAGATCACATGCGGGCCGATGAACACCCCGTCCTCGACGGTTAGGCCCACATAGAGCGAGGCGTTGTTCTGGATCTTGACGTTGTCGCCAATGGTGACATCAAAATCGATGTACGAGTTACGCCCAATGATACAATTACGCCCGATCCGCGCACGCTCACGGATCTGTACATTTGACCAAACTCGCGTGCCCTCACCGATCTCTGCTGCCTGAGAAACCTCGGCGGTTGGATGGATCGTTGCCATACGACACTGCCTTTCTGCATCATACCACGTCTACGGCGAAGCCAAGCCAAAGGCTCAATGGACATCCCTGGGGCGTTACCGCCGCACCCCAAGCGCGGCCCGTAGCACCTCGCCCAAGCGGCGAGCGCCTTCCTCAAGTTGAACTGGCGAGAGGAGGCTGAAACTCAGGCGTAAGTAATGCTGACCGCCCGCCTCGGCGAAGCAGCGTTCACCAGAGAGATAGCTGACCCCGGCGGCTTCGGCGGCGGGTAACAGGGTGGCGGCAGCGAGGTCAGACGGCAGCCGTACCCACACAAAGTAGCCGCCCAAGGGTGCCCCCCACGTGCAACCAGCGGGCAAGTGGCGGGATAAAGCGGTCAGCAGTACGTCGCGCCGGTGGTGCAAAGCTGCCCGCACCCGCTCGATATGCGTGTCGAGCAAGCCCTGCTCAAGCAGAGTCGCCACAACATGCGCCGTAAAATGGTTCACGCCACCCCCACTGAGCAGCACGCCCGTCTCCAGACAGCGCCGTACCACCTCGGACGAAGCCAGCATCCAGCCAAGGCGGAGGCCCGGGGCGAGCACCTTGGCGTAACTGCCGAGGCGGACGATGGGGCCACCTGGCATGAGATTATAGATTGTCGGAGCCGGCGGCGCGTCATACCACAGTTCGCCGTAGGTATCGTCCTCGATCACGGGCAAGCCTTCGCGACGGGCCAGCACCGCCAGGGCATAGCGGCGGTCGCGGGTCAGACTCACCCCCGTCGGGTTGCTAAAACTCGCCACCAGATAGAGCAAGGCCACCCGTTCGCCCCGTGCGCGGAGCATTTGGAGCAGAACTGCCGCCGTTTCGACATGCATGCCCTGGACATCGCTTGGCACCGTGACGAGGCGCAATCCCCGGTCACGCAGGATACGCAGGGCGAGGTGGTACGTTGGGGCTTCAACCAGCGCAACATCGCCGGGGCGGCTCAGTTGGCCGCAGAGCATATCGAGGGCTTGGGACGTGCCGCCAGTAATCAGCAGTTGCTCCGGTGGTGGGGTTACACCCTCAAGGCGCCCAAGGCGCGCCCGCACCGCCTCAAGCAGCCGCCCCGGCCCTTGAGCGGGGCCGTAGCCCAAGGCGTCATGCCCGTGGTCGGCCAGAGTTGCCGCCGCCGCCGCAGCCAAGTCTGCCACGGGAAACAGCGTCGGGTCGGGGTGGCCCCAGCCAAATTCAATCATCCCTGGACGGAGCACCGGCTGGGTATTGGGGAGCGTGAGCATCAGCGGGGGGCTTTCTGGATTTTGGATTGCCGCTTAGCGATCTGACGCAAAGACGCAAAGGCGCAAAGAGCACAGGGTAGGTTTCAATGGTAAAGCTGAACCTGTTGCTTCTGAAGCGTGCATGCGGCAAATCTACAATCTGCCTTAGGGTGTGCGCCGGGCTTCTGCCAGGGCCACCAGTTCGGGGAAGACGAGGCCGGGGAGGAGGAGGTCACCGGCGCGCACGCGCTGGCGGCGGATGGCGGGATCAGCGGCGATGGCGTGGCCTGCGGGGCTAGTGAGCCAAGCGAGCAGAGCGGCGAAGCGCGGAGGCCGCATAGACTGTTCGAGGCCCGCAAGAATGGCGCGGGCGAGTCCGTCGCGCTCTGGGCCTGCTTCGGGGGTGAGGACGGCGGGCGACAGGGCGACAATTGTGGGCGTGGCGCAATCGGGCTGCACCAGCACCCGGATGAAGTTTTCGCCAGGGCGCGGCCCGCTGGCATCGAAACCAACCACACTCCCGGCGCTTGCCCCCGCCTCGGCCTGGGCGGCGATACTGATGGTCACACGCGCTCCGATGTCAAAACCAAGTTCCTCGTACCAGACCACGTTCAACTCATCGTCGTTCATGTGCGCCTCCCTCCGTGCAGCTCCATGCGCCCATTATAGCGTTGATAGGCTGCTTGGGGATGCCTGACGAGGGGCGAAATTGAGGTGGTGAAAGCGCGCCACGAGATAACGTACAATGGCGGGGTTCGTAGAGACGCAGAATTTCTTGTCGCTATGACAAGGTTCATGGTTACTTTACAGGCACTACCGCAAAAGGCACGCTGTCACCCTGAGCGAAGCGAAGGGTCCCGGTCGGGATTCTTCGCTTCGCTCAGAATGACAAGACGCCTCACAGCGTTCCTTTTGCGGTAGTGCGGTTTTTCGCTTTTGGGTTGCGGCAACCCCGAACCCTGAACCCTGAACCCTGAAATCCCCAATGGCTCCCCGCAGCACAACCCGCCTTGAGACACCCCCGCCACCCGCCACCTTGGTGCGCGTGCGGCTTGCCCGTTGGCGGATCAAT
>CAIRDL010000807.1 GCA_903877345.1 uncultured Oscillochloris sp.
CGGGAACTCGACTTGTTCGCCAACCTCAGACCGACGCAAGGCCCAGGGGTAGATTTGCTAATCGTTCGCGAAAATACCGAGGGCCTTTACGCAGGTCGTGAACGTCTGGAAGACAGCGGCGACACCGCCATCGCGGAGCGTGTGATTACACGGCGGGCCAGCACGCGCATTGTCCAGACGGCCTTCGCGTTGGCGCGACGGCGTGCAACGGAGCTTGGCCGCCCGGGGCGCGTGACCATCGTGCATAAGGCGAATGTGCTGCGGGTGAGCGACGGACTTTTCCGCGAGGCGGCGCTGGCGGTGGCCCGCGATTATGCTGACGTGGCGGTTGAAGAACTGTTGGTGGACGTGGCGGCGATGCGGGTGGCCCAAGCGCCGGCGCGCTTTGACGTGATGGTGACGACCAACCTCTTCGGCGACATTCTCTCTGATGTGGCGTGCATCCACGGTGGCGGCTTGGGCCTTGCGGCCTCGGCCAACCTTGGCGACGAGCGGGGGTTGTTCGAGCCAGTCCACGGCGCAGCGCCCGACATTGTGGGCCAAGGCATTGCGAATCCTCTCGCTGCCTGCGAGTGTGTCGCGATGCTGCTTGAATGGCGGGGTCGTCCTGCTGAGGCGGAACGGTTGCGCGCCGCGACGGCTGCCGTGCTGCGTGACGGGCCGCGCACGCCTGATTTGGGCGGCACGGCTACGACGGCGGCGGTGACTGAGGCGATTCTTAGTCGGATTAATTAGGAAAAGCTGACGCAAAGCCGCGAAGACGCAAAGCTGGAAGAAGGATCGCCTGCTGAAACTTTGCGCCTTTGCGGCTTTGCGTCAAACCAAGAGGAAAAGCTGACGCAAAGCTGGAAGAAGGATCGCCTGCTGAAACTTTGCGCCTTTGCGGCTTTGCGTCAAACCAAAAGGAAAAGCTGACGCAAAGCTGGAAGAAGGATCGCCTGCTGAAACTTTGCGGCTTTGCGGCTTTGCGTCAAACCAAAAGGAGCCTGTCGTGACTGCTAGTTGCCCCGAGTGTGCCGCCGATGTAACCCTGGCTGCTGATACGCTGGCGAGTGAGATTGTCGCTTGCCCCGAGTGTGGGGCCGAGCTTGAAGTGGTGAGCCTTGATCCGCCCACGTTGGCCCTGGCCCCTGAAGTCGAGGAAGATTGGGGCGAGTAAGCGCTGGTACTGTTTGCCGACGGTGTAATGCGACCTGCCAAAGGAATCCCTTATGCGTATTGGCGTCTTGTGCTCGCGGGTGCGTGCCGAAGAGAAGTTGCTCTTCACTGAGCTTGAGCGGCGCGGCTTGACCTATACCAAGATTGACGACCGGGAGCAGATTTTCGATCTGCATCAGCGCTCGTACCCCTACGATGTCGTGCTGGAGCGCTGCATCCAGCACAGTCGGGCCATGTATATGTTGAAAGTCCTGGGTGACGCCGGCGTGCCCACGGTTAATACCTACCAGGTCGCCGCCACCTGTGGTGATAAGTTCCTGACCACCCAGGCGCTGATTCACGCCGATGTGCCGACGCCGGGCTGTCAGTTGGCTTTCACCCCCGAAAGCGCCCTCGCCGCAATTGAGCAGATGGGCTACCCGGTGGTACTCAAGCCCGTGGTCGGCTCGTGGGGCCGCATGGTGAGCAAAGTCAACGACCGCGATGCCGCCGAGGCCATTCTTGAGCATCGCGACGTATTGGGGAGCTACCAGCACTCGATTTTTTACATTCAAGAATATATCGCCAAACCGGGGCGCGACATCCGCACCTTCGTCATCGGCGATGAGTGCATCGCGGGGATTTACCGCACCAGCAGCCATTGGATCACCAACACGGCGCGGGGCGGTTTGGCTTCCAATTGCCCCATCACGCCGGAGTTGGCGGAGATAAGTGTGCGGGCGGCCAACGCGGTCGGTGGTGGCATCGTCGCCCTTGACCTGCTCGAAACCCTTGACGGCCAGTTGCTGGTCAACGAGGTGAACTACACAATGGAGTTCCGCAACTCCATTGACACAACCGGCGTGAACATTCCAGCCAAGATCATTGACTATGTACTGGCCGTGGGGGGCGGGCGATGAGCCTTCGTGTAAGCATTGTGGGGGCCAGCGGCTATGTCGGGGGCGAACTGCTGCGGCTGCTGCTCTGGCACCCCGACATTACCCTGGCCCAGGCCACCAGCGGACGCAACGCGGGCCGCTATCTGCACCAAATCCACCCGAACCTACGCGGGCGCACTAGCCTCCAGTTTGTTCACCCAGACAAACTAGAGCCGTGCGATGTCCTGTTCTTGGCCCTGCCTCACGGCGAA
>CAIRDL010000808.1 GCA_903877345.1 uncultured Oscillochloris sp.
AACCTTGAGGTGCTCGCGGTCGTGCGTGAGTTTGCCCTGCCGCTGTTGCAAGCCCTGATGGTGTTTTGCGGCGAGGCGAGTCAGGCGCGCAGTCAGGCGCTCCAACTGATTACGATTAAGCAACTGCAAGAGCTGGATCTGGTGTTTTGGGATCAGGCCAGCCTTTCGTACCGGGTGGTGCCGGTGTTGCGCCAGTTGATCGCCCAGACACTGCGCCGCACCGACCCGGAGCGCTACGCGGCGATTCAACGCACCGCCATTGACTACTATCGCCAAATGCTCGACGAGGTGCTGGTTTCACGCCATATCCATCTGCTCGAACTGATCTGGCACCTGCTCGATAGCCAAACCCCCACGGGGCAAACGCCGCCTGAATTGCTCCAGAGCCTCGTGGCGCGCTATCTCACCAGCCCTGATGGGCAACACGTAGATGGGGAAGCCGTCACGGCCTTGCGCGTTCAGCTTGCCACCGACCCTGAACTTGCTGCTATACTTCCACAGCATGGCACCACCCTTGCCTCGATGCTTGCGGTTCTTGAAGCGGTGTAAGCCGAGTGCCGTGTCAAGCTCACCAAGCCTCCTCGTGCTATGATGCCAGCATCCTACAGTCCTTAGCGTGCCAGTGGTGTGTCCTACGAGTCTACATCGTAGCTAGGGGTGATTTTCTATGCCCTCTACCCCTGAGGCGTATTTCCGCAGTGCCCGTACCCTGATTGGGCGCCAGAGCGAACTCGCAGCGGTGGTCGCTACGCTTAACGACCCGGCGAAACGCGCCTTGGCCTTTTTGTTCGAGGGTCAAGGGGGCATTGGCAAAACCCGCCTCCTCAGCGAGATCCGCGAGCTCTGTCTCCCCCGCGATGGTGTGCTGTGTACCCAGGTCATTGACCTTTACCTGACCCGGTACCACCAACCGCCTCGCATTATGGACGCCATCGCGGCCCAACTCCAGCAGGATAGCGACCGCCGTGGTTTTGCCACGACGTTCCATGCGCGCTTCAACGCCGCCCTCGAAAGTTTCTACGCTAAGTTGGGGGAAGGGGCCGATGATCAGCGTGCCCAGCTTGAGCAGGCGTTCCTCACGTTTTACGGTGAGGTGGCCGCCCAACGGCGCGTGGTGCTGCTGATTGACACCCTCGAAAAGCTCCACCCAGTCATTCCTGACGCCGAGCAGTTTGACTTCCGTGAGGTGGGTCGCCTAGAAGATTGGTTGGCGAACCTCGTTGCGCGCTTGCCCAATACGGTGGTGCTGCTGGCCGGTCGCCCGCGCCCACGCCAGCGCGAACGCTTCGCCCGCGCTTTCGGCGACCGTCTGACGGTGTTGGGCGTCGAACCTTTTACGCTTGAAGAAACCAGTGCCTACATTCACACAGAGTTTGCCGATCTGGTGGCTTTGAGCGCTGAGCAGATCGCGGTGCTACACACGATGAGCGCGGGGCGGCCCGTCGTCCTTGCCATTGCGCTCGCCTGTACCCAGCACCAAATTATTGATATTCTGGCCCTGCCCGCCGCGTTCGAGCAGCGTTACCCCGACAATGCCGAGCAACTGAGTGACGCCTTTGTCCGCTTGGTGGTGGCCGATCTCCACACGCAACGCCTCGATCTCGCCCAGATGCTGGCCCGCGCTGTTTATCTTCGCAAAGGCTTGCGGGTGCCGTTACTCACGCATGTGGTGGCTGACGAGGGGTTGCCGGTCAATCTTCCGGCGCTCGAGGCGCAGCTTCATGAACTGGCTTCGTTCGTGTTCGTCAAGCCGATTGAGGATGGCGAACTCATTTTGCATGATGAAATGTACGAACTGCTGCTCGGAAAACTCGGCGACCAACAGGCCGCCCGTTGGTGGCGCGCCACGGTTGAGTATCTCGATCAGCAGATCGCCGTCACGATGACCGAACTCCAGACGCCCGTGTACCCCACCGCCCCTACCGCTCATTCCAACTACGCCCGCCTTCAACAAAAGCTCCAAACGCTCCAGGTCGAGCGTATGTTTTATCAAATGTCCTTGGACTTGCGGCGCGGCTACCAAAGTTATCGCGAGCTGAGCAGTAACGCTATTGCTGCCCGCGACGATGATTTCGACACCCAACTTCAAGAAGAATTAGCCCGTTTCTTTGACCTTGATACCGCCTGGGGACGGCTCTACCACCAGCGTTTGTTGACGAGCGGCCTGACCTGGGCGCAGATTGTTTATGACGAAGGCATCCGCTGGGTCTACCGGCGGATCAATGCTCATGTGCCGGGGCGCGAACGCTACAGCGAGGCGATTGCGCTTGCTGAACAGGTGCGCGAACGCCACCGCACGATTTATGACCAGGCGCTGTTGGCCCGTTGTGACCTTGACGCCGCCCAACTTCAGGCCGAGGTCTATATTCCGGCGAAGACAGCCCGTGGCGCGCAGATCGGGCAGCATTACGCGCAACTGGTGGTTGAACTGACGGCGGCGATCAGCGCGATGCCCCCCGGCGACCCCGATACCGCCTACGCGCACTTTATTCAGGCCAACGCCTGCAACTACTGGGGCTACTACGAGCGCGTCAACGAACGGCTCCAGAGTGCTACCGAAAAGTACAAAACGGCCATCCGCATCTACCGCAATCTTGGCCCCGAGGTGGACAGCTTGCGGGCGGTGACGCTCAACAATCTTGGGTACGCGGTGGCCCGCCAAGGGGAATCGCAACGCGGCCTGCGCTACCTCGCCCAGTCGCTTGAACTGGTGGAGCGCATTGGGGCGGTCTACCGGATTGCTTCGACCTTGAACACCCAGGCGCATCTCTACGCTGACCTAAGCCAAATGGAGCAAGCGCTGCGCTGTGTGGAAGCGGCGAAGCGGCTCTTTAAGCAGTTCGACAGTGTGCGCGCCTTTGCCCTGAATGCCAATGCGGAGGGGCGCATCCTTGGGCGCGTCGCCGAGTTGATCCTCGATCCCGCCCAACGCGATGCCGAGTATGCACGCGCCGCTGAGGCTTACTACCGCGCTGTCACCCGCTTTGACCAAGAGGGTGAACTGGCCCGCCAGATCGAGGTGCGCGGTTCGCTCGCCAAGCTGTTGCGCGATTGGGGCAGCGTCACGGGGAATGACGATGGCGAACACAAGCGCGACGAGGCGCTTACGCTCCTGAATGCGGCCCGTGCGCTTACCAACGCCAAAACGTCGCGGGTGATGCACTGTAGCATTCTTGAGGCGCTGGCCTCCATTCACGTTGACCGCAACCAGTACGCCGAGGCGCTGCCGCTGCTTGATGAGGCCGTCACGCTGCTCCCGCCCAACTTGCAACGGGCGGATCTGCTGGAAGAATCGCCTGAGACGAGCGAATTGCGCCTCTATTGGCTCCGTTTTGCCCAGATTGAGCTTCAGTACGCGCTCATTGCCTTCGGGCAAGGGCGGCGTGAGGAGGCGTGCGCTTATTTGCTGCGGGCGTTCACGGGTCTGATCACCTTTTCGCCGGACGCCTCGCCCATCGAACGCTTCCGCAGTTTTGCGCGGCGGGCGCTCTTCGCCATCAACGACAGTGCCGCCATCGAGGCGCTGCGCGTACCAACACGTAGCGCCAGCAAGCGCATGGAAGTCCCCACTGCAGCCCTCATCATGGTCGAAAATCTGCTGACCCAGGTCAGCCAGGATATTGAAGATCGCGATCTCTTAGGTGCCTAGTTCCCGGGC
>CAIRDL010000809.1 GCA_903877345.1 uncultured Oscillochloris sp.
CCATGGTGAACACCTCTCTGGCACTGATGATTGGTTGCTACCTGCATCGTACCCGAAAGGTGTTCGCCTTGTCTCAGCGGCCTGCCGCTGACGTTGCATCAGCCCTGGGGCTGTGCATCAGGGCTGATGCAACGTCCTGTTGCCGCGCCATCCCTCACCCCCCAGCCCCCTTTCCCGCAAGCGCATACCCTTACCCACATCTTTCGTTCCGTGATGCGCGTGTGAGGAGACGAGAGGTTTCAGGGCCGAAAACCTTCAAAATCTACCTGTTTTAGTGTTCATTTTGGCGACTTTGCCGCCAAAATGAACACCCATTCACAGATTCCTCACCGGCAGAGCCGCCCCATTCGCCCTCTGTAGGTTAGGCCACTGTTCCGTTTACCGCATTGTAATGCGGTAAAAAAGATGCGGGTAAGGGTATGCCCTAAGGGGAGAGGGCTGGGGGTGAGGGGCAAAAAGCGACTTTGCATCAGCCCTACCGCCCTTGTCCAGCCAACGCTTCAAATAAGCTCGGACGGTGTACTAGGACAGCGTTCTGGAAGTCCGTACCGGGTTTCTGACCGCTGACGGCCGACGGCTGACCGCTGCCGCCGACCGTCGGCGGTCAACCGTCGCACCTCGTCACGAACTTCCAGAACGCTGTCCTAGCCCAACCGTTCACAATCACCCTGGCCGAGTTGGGTGCCAGAAAGGCCGTGCGGCATTCACCCTGGAGCGCCCTGCGCCCATCGCTCGTTGTGCCGATTGCGTACACGCAGGGCGTTCTCATGCGCTCGATCTGCAACCTGAGACCCGGCCCCTGAACCCTTGACGCTACCGGAAGACCTGGAGCAGATGGATGATTTGGAGGCTCCTGACCTCGGGCAGGGTTGCGTCGGCGGGCGGTGCCAAGACGGATGCGGTTGGGTCAACCGTCACTTGAGCCTCACCCGAGCGGGTCGCCTGCGCGGTCGACTCGACGCGGATGGTGTAGGTACCGGCATGCGTGCGTGGGTCGATGAAGAACACAAAGCGCAACGTCCCGTCAAGGTTGACGTAGAGCCGAAGCACCACCTGCCCGTTCAGCATAATCAGCACTGGCTCGTTCGGGTTGAAGCCCTGGGCCGTGAAGATGAAGTAACTGCCGGGCGCACCCTGGATGCCATTGGTAGACACGAGCGTGAGCCCAGTCGTGAAGCGCTGTTCGTTCCCGATGGTTGTGCCGTTGCTGTTCGTGGCGACGCCCCGGTAGTAGTAGGTGGTGTTGGCTTGTAGGTCACTGGCGGTGCCACTGACGGCGACCTCGTTGGTGCCGGAAACCGTCGCCGGGGTCGCGCTGACCGTGACCGCATGGGTGTAGTCGCCGCTCGTGGTGCTAAGCTGGAAGGCCACCGAGGTACTACGTCCCTGAGCATTCACGCTGCCGTTGAGCGTCGCGCCGGTCATGGTGATGGCACTGGCGCTGTTCGTGCTGACAGTCGGCGGGGCAACGGCCTGATAGGTGAAGCCGCCGGTCTGGGTCGCCGTTCCGCCGAGCGTTATGACCACCACATCCACTGCACCAGCGGCGTGCGCCGGGGTGGTCACCGTGAGTTGGGTGTCACTCGCGACACTGAGGCCAGTGCCCGCCACGCCGCCGAAGGTGACGTTGGTCGCCCCGGTGAAGTTCGTGCCGATGATCGTCACGGTGGTGCCACCCGCCGCCGCGCCGCTCGTGG
This sequence comes from uncultured Oscillochloris sp., assembly GCA_903877345.1. Lineage (GTDB taxonomy): Bacteria > Chloroflexota > Chloroflexia > Chloroflexales > Chloroflexaceae > CAIWXH01. The sequence goes on from CAIRDL010000809.1 coordinate 1,698, forward strand.
GGCTAAGACTGCTAATCGTCGGCGCGGGCTGGTTCGCCGCCTGATAGGTGAAGCCGCCCGTCTGGGTCGCCGTTCCGCCGGGCGTTGTGACCACCACATCCACGGTACCGGCGGTGTGCGCCGGAGTGGTCACCGTGAGTTGGGTGGTGCGTGTCGTGATGATCGTGCCCGCCACGCCATCGAAGCTGACGTCCGTCACGTTGGTGAAGCCGGTGCCGATGATTGTCACGGTAGTGCCGCCCGCTGTTGGGCCGTTCGTGGGGCTAAGGCTGCCAAGCGTCGGCGCGACTTGATAGGTGAAGCCGCCCGTCTTCGTCGCCGTCCCGCCGGGCGTCGTGACCACTACATTCACGGTGCCAGCGACGTGCAATGGGGTCTTCACCGTGAGTTGAGTAGCGCTGGTCGTGAGGATCGTCCCCGCCTCGCCACCAAAGCTGACGCCCGTCGCGTCGGTGAAGTCCGTCCCGATGATCGTCACGGTGGTACCGCCCGCTGCTGGGCCGTTCGTGGGACTGAGGCTGCCGATGGTCGGCGCGGGCAGGTAGGTGAAGCCACTCGTCTGGGTGAGGCTCCCGTCAGGGGTGGTGACCACCACATCCACGGTACCGGGGGCGTGCGCCGGGGTTTTCACCGTGAGTTGGGTGTCGCTTAGCACATTGATTTCGCTGCCCGCTCCACCACCAAAGGTGACATTCGTCGTGCCGCTGAGACTGAGGCCGGTGCCGGTGATGGTGACGGTGATGCCGCCCGCCACCGGGCCGCTCCTTGGGCTGATGGTGTTGATCGCCAGCGCATCAAACGAGGCCAGACCTTGGAAGGCTTGCCCGCTGGTGCTGCTAAACATCCCCCCAACGTAGATCGTGCTCCCGCTTACCAGCGTGGCGTAGACCCCACCATCAAGGTTAGGTGCCCAGGTGGCGACATTGCCGGTGGTGGGGTCGAGGACGGCGAGGCGGGTGCGGGCCTGCCCGCCGATGTTGGTAAAGTCCCCCCCAACGTAGAGCATACCCCCGTCCATCATGAGGGTGTTAACATAATTACTGGCATTGGGGTTCCAGGTCGTGGCAATGTTCGTGGTGGTGGTGGTATCGAGGGCGGCGAGGTTGTTGCGGGGTTGCCCGCCGATGCTGGTAAAGCGTCCCCCAGCATAGAGCGTAGTTCCGCTCAGGACTAGGGTATTTACATAATCATTGGCATCGGGGTTCCATGTCGTGGCATTGCTCGTGTTGATGGTGGTGTCGAGCGCGGCGAGATTGTTGCGGAATTCTCCGCTGATGAAGCTAAAGGATCCTCCGGCGTAGAGCGTGGTTCCGCTCAAGACCAGGGTTCTGACCGTCCCATCGGCGTTGGGGTTCCATTCGGTGGCAAGGCCAGTGGTGGTATCGAGAGCGGCAATGCGGTTGCGGGTCTGTCCGCCAATGCTGGTAAAGACCCCCCCGGCGTAGATGGTGCTTCCGCCTCCATCTAGTGCGAGGCTGAGAACCCAACCATTAGCACTGGCATTGGGGTCCCAGTCGGTAGCAAGGCCGGTGGTGGTATCAATGGCGGCGAGGTAGTTACGGGTCTTCGACACATCCCTGCCGACGCGGGTAAAATTCCCCCCGACGTAGACGATACTTCCGCTCACCAAGAGGGTTTTGACTGCATGACTCATGTAGGGATCCCAGTCGGTGGCAAGGCCGGTAGTGGTGTCAATGGCGGCGAGGTAGTTGCGGCTCTGCCCACCGATGCTGGTAAAGTCACCCCCGGCGTAAAGCGTGTTCCCGCTTAGCGCTAGGGTTCTGACCGTCTTCCAGGCGTTGGGGTTCCAAGGGGTGGCAGCGCCAGTGGCGGTGTCGAGGGCGGCAAGGTAGTTACGATCATATCCGTTGATCATGGTAAAATCCCCCCCGACGTAGAGCGTGGTTCCGCTCAAGGCTAGGGTAAAGACATAACCAGAGACGTCGGGACTCCAGGGAGTGGCGTTGTTAATGTTGGCGGTGGTGTCAAGGGCGGCGAGGTAGGCTTGGGAACTTCCGCCGATGCTGGTGAAGGCTCCTCCGGCGTAGAGCGTGGTTCCACTCAGGGCCAGAGTTTCGACCGATCCATTGGCGCTGGGGTTCCAGTCGGTGGCAAGGCCAGTGTCGGTGTTGAGGGCGGCAATGCGGATGCGGGATTGCCCGCCGATGGATTGAAAGTCCCCCCCGGCGTAGAGCGTGGTTCCGCTCAAGGCCAGGGTGTTGACTCCAGCATTGGGGGCGGGGTTCCAGACGGTGGCAAGGCCGGTGGTGGTATTGAGGGCGGCGAGGTTGCTACGGTTCGCCTCACCGATGGTGGCAAAGTACCCCCCGACGTAGAGCATGGTTCCGCTCAGGATCAAGGTGGTGACACCATCACTGGGGGCGGGGTTCCATGTGGTGGCGGCAAGGCCGGTGGTGGTGTCGAGGGCAGCGAGGTAGGTACGGCTCGCTCCACCGATGCTGGTAAAGTACCCCCCGACGTAGAGCATGGTTCCGCTCAAGGCCAGGGTGTTGACTTCATCATTGGCGTTGGGATTCCAGTTCAGGTCTACGCTGTAATTGGGCAGGATGTGGGCGAGGTTGTTGCGCGGGCTACTCCCAACCTGCGTGAAGAGGCCGCCGATGTACCAGCCACCCGCGCCATCAGCAACCACCACATTAACCGTGCCCTTCACCTGGGGGTAGGTCGCCAGAGGTGCGCCGTCGCTGGTCGTCAGCGGCACCCCGCTCCCGGTGACCGGGCTGACCTTGGTGAAGCTGCCACCAAGGTAGAGCGTGTTGCCTACTTGTTGGAGCGCATAGACCGAGCCATTCGTCGTCCAGAGGTTCGAGCGGGGCGTGGTGGATTGCACCTGGGCCTGGGCCGGGGCCACCGGCAGCAGCGTGATCCCCAGCACGAAGATCAGCATCAGGGCGAGGGCCAGACGCAGCGGGCGCATGGCGAACAACGAATGGGGCCGTAGGGCCGTGGGCGGATGGGCGTGGCGGACCATGATGGGGTTCCTTTCAACGCGAACCGATTACCGTAGAGTAAGTGGGTGTTGGGTTTCTGACCGCTGACGGCCGACGGCTGACCGCTGCCGCCGACCGTCGGCGGTCAGCCGTCGCACCTCGTCACGAACTTCCAGAACACTGTCCTAGCCCAACCGTTCACAATCACCCTGGCCGAGTTGGGTGCCAGAAAGGCCGTGCGGCATTCACCCTGGAGCGCCCTGCGCCCATCGCTCATTGTGCCGATTGCGTACACGCAGGGCGTTCTGATGCGCTCGATCTGCAACCTGAGACCCGGCCCCTGAACCCTTGACGCTACCGAAAGACCTGGAGTAGATAGATGGTCTGGATGCTCCTGACTTCGGGCAGGGTTGCGTCGGCGGGCGGTGCCAAGACGGATGCGGTTGGGTCAACCGTCACTTGAGCCTCACCCGAGCGGGTCGCCTGCGCGGTCGACTCAACGCGGATGGTGTAGGTACCGGCATGCGTGCGTGGGTCGATGAAGAACACAAAGCGCAACGTCCCGTCAAGGTTGACGTAGAGCCGAAGCACCACCTGCCCGTTCAGCATAATCAGCAC
>CAIRDL010000810.1 GCA_903877345.1 uncultured Oscillochloris sp.
CGGCATCTACCGAGCAGCACGGCGAAGGGTCGCGAAAAAGTATACCGACCCAGATTGGGCGGAAACGCCCTTTTAACGAAGCGAGGAATGCAGCGAAGGCTTCCCAATGCGGAACACTAGTCCCTACCGCGTATCGGTCTCCAAGCGCACACGCAGAGACGGCACAGGCGTGGGGAGCAGCGGCTCACCCAACCTGTGCCGTCTTGAAAATCCGTTGGCTAGAAGCCTTTGGACAGCTTCTTGCGCCGGTTGCGCTCGGCGCGGCGGCGCTTCTCTTTGCGCTGCTCGCTCTTCGAGACGAAGTGCATCTTCTCGCGGTAGGTCTTCGTAATGCGCTCGGAGACCACACCTTTATTGAAACGGCGGATCAGTTGTTCGACTGTCTCGCCTTCACGTCGTTCTACACGCATCGCTTGGTCAATCAACGGGTCGGCGGCACAGAGGCCGTGGCCGGGGTACTTGGCGAGCGGGGCAACGCCCACCCGGACACGCGCCGTTGATTGTCCTGCTCACCCCCTTTACCATGGATTTGGTGCGGCCCCGTGCAAGCAGCCAGCTTCTATCCCGTCCACCGGGGCCAAGTATAGCCGATGCCAGCCAGTTGCGCAAGTTGTGCAAGGGGCTTGCCAATCCAAGAAAGTATGTTATCATTAGCGTGTTTGCCAACGTCACATCACTGCGAGACCTGCATCAGAGACGCCCTCAGTCCCCTGGTCACTCGGCAGAACTTCTTCCCGCGAAGGTGTATGTTACGTTGTAGGGCCGGAAGCGAGACAGCCGTGATCCGGCTGCCGGCGGTGCGGTTCGTCTGTGGTTCGTGCCGGGGGTGGCGTCTCTGTCGCCCGTCGGGTCAACACTGCGCAATGGCGCAGAGGAGTGTAGTCTGATGCTGGTGAAGCTGTTTGTCGGAAACCTGCCCTGGAGCGTCGGCGATGAGGATCTGGCCCGCGTGTTTGCCTCGCACGGTGATGTCCAGAGCGCCCGCGTGATCACGGATCGTGACACCGGTCGTTCCCGTGGCTTCGGTTTTGTCGAGATCGAGGTTGAGGAAGTCAGCGAGGTCATTCGCGCTACCGACGGCCAAGAGCTGAACGGTCGCCCCATCCGCGTCAACGAGTCTGAGGATCGTGACCGTGGCGGTCGGAGTGGCGGCGGCGGCGGCGGGCGGGGCGGGTACGGCGGCGGCGGCGGCGGCGGCGGCGGCCGGGGTGGCGACCGGGGTGGTCGCGGCGGTTACAACGACCGCTACTAGGTCAGCGCCCTGACCCCCGAACCCAAGTCTCTTTGGAGGGCGACCGTCCCTCCAAACCTTTCCCAGGCCACAAAGACGGGGGGTGCTTGCCCCTCGTCTTTGTGTCTGTAGAAACTTACAAGGAACGTGTTGAACTTCTCTGAGTTTGAACTCCATCCCACCTTGCTCGCTAATCTGCACACCCTCGGCTATGTTGCCCCGACGCCAATCCAGGTGCAAGCCATTCCCGTAGCTTGCGCGCGCCGCAATGTGGTCGGCCTTGCCCAAACGGGCACTGGCAAAACGGCGGCCTTCGTCCTGCCGATCCTCCAACATCTGTTGGCGGGGCAGCGGGGTGGCATCCGTGCCCTCATTGTCACCCCGACCCGTGAACTGGCGGATCAGGTGAATGCGGCGGTGCAAGCCTTCGGGCGCGGCACCGGTCTCCGCAGTGCCGCCATTTACGGCGGGGTAGGCATGGAACCCCAGGAGCGCGCCCTCCGGGCGGGCCTCGATATCGTCGTCGCTTGCCCCGGACGTCTGCTCGATCACCTGAATCGGGGCAGTCTGCGCCTCGACCGGGTTGAAACGCTCGTCTTGGATGAGGCGGACCGGATGCTGGATATGGGCTTTTTGCCTGATATTCGCCGGGTGATCGCCGCGCTGCCTGCCAAGCGCCACACGATGCTCTTCTCCGCGACGCTCTCGCCGGAGTTCCAGAGCCTCGTCGCCGTTACGGCACCCAATGCCGTGACCGTGCAAATCGGCCAGACGCGCCCGGCTCACACCATCGAGCATGCGCTTTACCCGGTACCCCCGCACCACAAAACCTCGCTGTTGCTCGAACTGTTGCGTCACGCCGACACCGGTTCAGTCTTGGTCTTCACGCGCACCAAGCACCGGGCCAACCGGCTGATGCAGCAAATCGCCCATGCTGGTCACAGCACGGCGGCGCTGCATAGCAATCGTTCGCAGAATCAGCGCCAAATTGCGATGGACGGCTTCCGAGCTGGGCGCTTCCGCATTTTGGTGGCGACTGACATCGCCGCGCGGGGGCTTGATGTGGAGCGGGTTTCGCATGTGATTAACTACGATGTGCCCGATACCCCCGACGCTTATCTGCATCGGATTGGGCGCACGGGTCGGGCGGAGCGCACCGGCGAGGCGTTTACCCTGATTACCCCCGAGGATTCCGATCAGGTGCGAGCCATCGAGCGGGCCTTCGGGCGGGCGCTTGAGCGGCGCACGGTGACGGGCTTCGACTACAATGCCCCGCCACCCCCGCGCAGCCAAGAGTTCGCGTACCGCGATGAGCGACCGAGTCAGCGCCAAGGGTCGTTCCGCCGCGATGAGCGTTCGGCGCAACGCCAAGGGCCGCCCCGCCGCGACGAGCGCACGACGCAGCGCCAAGGGCCACCCCGCCGCGACCAAGGCTCGCCCCACCGATCAGTAGGATAGCGCTAGGCGCAAGCCTTGCCAATGGATCGCCCCTCCTCGCTTGCGGGGCGGGGCGGTTGGCTTTTAGGGGGCGGGGGTTGGGGGGCGGGGGTTGGGGGTCGGGGGTTGGGGGGCGGATTTGCCGTCGCTTTTGCAAGAAAACCTCGTTGCCGGACCACTGAATCTGCAATCTGCAATCTAAAATCTAAAATCCGAAGGAGCAAGCCGTGGATCTGCCCAACCAGCTTCGGGTGAGCCTTGAGCGTGAAGTACGCGGGCATGATGGGGCTGCCCTTGCCCGTGAGGCGGCGCGGCTCTCGGCGCAGTATCGGGGCGAGGCGGCGGCGACTGTCGCGCCGCACCCCGTTACCGCCTTGGCCTACGCCGTGACGCGGATGCCCGCCACGTTTGCCGCCACTGCTGCGGCGCTGAACGCTTTGGCAAGCGGGCTGCCGGAGTTTGCGCCGCGCACGCTGCTTGATGTTGGCGCAGGTACCGGCGCGGCACTTTGGGCGGCGACTGGCGGTTGGCCGAGTCTCGAAACCGCCGCTTTGCTTGAGCACGACCCGCTGATGCGTGCCTTGGGCCAACGCCTCGCCGCTGCGGGTGCGGGCGCGGTCGCCAAGGCGCGTTGGCTGCCTGCCGATCTGCGCGGCCCGTGGCAAGCGCCGTCTCACGACCTCGTGACGGCAGCCTATGTGTTGGGCGAATTGTCTGCCGCTGCCCAAACGGCCCTAGTGGCGCGCTTGTGGACGTTGACGGATGGAGCGCTGGTGCTGGTTGAGCCTGGCACACCGCAGGGTTGGGCAACCATCCGCGCTGCCCGCGAACAGCTACGCGCTGCCGGGGCTTTCATTGTGGCACCTTGTCCCCACGGGGAGCTTTGCCCGCTGCCTGCCGACCCCAGCGCCGATTGGTGTCACTTCGCGCAACGGATCACCCGCACCAAAGCCCACCGCGCTGCGAAAGGGGCGAAGCTTGGCTATGAGGATGAAAAATATGCCTACACCGCCGTCGCCCGTTCGCCTGGCAATCCGGTTGGGGCGCGGGTGCTGCGCCACCCGGTCACGCGACCGGGGCGGGTTGAGTTGCAGCTTTGCACTGGGGATGGGCTGTGTCGGCGCTTGGTCACGCGCAGTGAGCGCGAGAGGTGGCGGGTGGCGCACGCGTTGCAGTGGGGTGACGGGATGGCACTGGGGGCGCTGGGGTCGCAGGTCAGCGAACTCTAAGCCGGACTGGGCGAGGTGGTCGCCATGCTGCCAGCGCGAATGTTCGCCCAAACCTTCGATCATTTCAAGTAGGCTGCTGACACGATAGCGGAACATTGCAACGAGCCTGCCGCTGGCGGTTTGACAAGCTGCGCCCATTTATGCTACTGTTAAGTTGGCCTTTGGGTTGTTCCATGCCGTGGTTGTGCGGCGCAGTAGGGAGCCTTGGTTGACGATGCGTGACGAATGGCAACAATGTTACCTGCACCTGTGGGGCACCACTTGGAGCGGCGTCTTCATACGGGCATCCCGCGTACCCGTTGATGCTCGCCTCGGCGGGGTTGGCGGAAGTACGACCCTGAGGGCTATTCGCGCAGTCTCTTCCGCCAGCCAGGTCATAGTTCTCGCGCTCTAGCCGGGGGCACGCCCTTTCCCCTGTGCGAAGAGCCTTTGTACCCGGTACAGATGGTTCTTGAAGGGGGTGGGTGCCTTGGGCCAGCGCGTCCTCGTCCTAAACGCCAGCTACGAGCCGCTCCAGCTGATCTCGGTTCGGCGCGCCGTCGTCCTGCTGTTGCAGGAGAAGGCCGAGTTGATCGAGGCTGCCGCCGCGCAGTTGCGCGCCCGGGCCTTCAGCTTCGATGTCCCGCTCGTCATCCGCTTGGTGCGCTACATCCGCATTCCCCGCAAACTGAAGCTGCCTTGCTCCCGCCGGGGCGTCTTTATCCGCGACCGCGAGACATGCCAGTACTGTGGGGGCCAGCCTGGGCGCTTGCTGTTGACGATGGATCATGTGCTGCCCCGTTCGCAGGGCGGGGCGACGGCGTGGGACAATGTGGTTACGGCGTGTCGTGAGTGTAATCACCGCAAAGGTGGGCGCACCCCCGAACAGGCGAATATGCAACTGTTGAGTACGCCTCGACAGCCGCAGTATTTAGCCTTCGCGCTGCTTGGCGAACTTGAACGCCACGATGTCTGGCGCAAATATGCCTTCGGCTAGGGCGACTCTTGGGCGTTTGGGCGAGGACGCCGCCGCCAGACATTTGGTGGCGACGGGCTACACGCTGATCGCCCGCAACTGGCGTTGCGCCAACGGTGAACTTGACTTGGTCGCCCGTCAGGGCGACCAAGTGGTGTTTGTTGAAGTGAGAACCCGCCGGGGCAGTTTGGCGCATCCCGAAGAGAGCGTCGGCCCGGTTAAGGCGCGGCGCTTGAGGGGGCTTGCCTACACGTACCTGGAGTGCGCTGGTCTGTCTGCCGAGTCGGCCTGGCGCATTGATGTGATTGCGGTCGAGGTGGATCATGCTGGGCGGGTGACGCGGCTTGAGCAGATTGAGTATGCCGTTGGCGAAGGCTAACGGCGGCAACCGAGGAGGGTTGCCTAAAGATTCGGACTGGGGACAGATTTGAGATCGGGAGTGGCGACATGGCGTGTGCTATACTGGGTGTCCCTCAGCACCGGTAACAATGATGGGTGATGGGTGATCCGTGATGGGTGATCCGTGATCCGTGATCGAACCGCACCATGACTAATCACGCATTACGCATCACGCAGCGGATGGCTTAATCTTCCGCTTCCCTAAAGGCAAGCTAGCTATGAGTGCAGACGTAATCGAGCACCTACAGCGGGTTGACGTGTTCGCTGGTCTGAACGATGAGGAGTTGCACCGGGTTGCTGCGATTTGCAAGCCGATACGCCTCGCCGCCGGTCATGTTATCTTCGAGGAAGGGGCTGATGGCGATGAGTTGATGATCATCCTTGAGGGCTGCGTCCGCATTTCGCTGAATACGCGCTCGCCCCAAGGGAACATGGCTTCAACCACGATCAACATGCTCTACACAGGCCAAAGTTTCGGCGAGATGGTTTTGCTCGGTGGGGCAACGCGCTCAGCTACCGTGACCTGTGTGGGGCCGTGTGCGCTGTTGGTGATCCGTGAGCACGACTTTGCGACTATCTGCGAAGAGAATCCCCGGATTGGCTACCGGGTGATGCGGAATATGGCCTCCGACCTAGTCTATAAGCTCCGCTCCTCTAATCTGCTCCTGCGCGGGAATATTCGCTGGCAACAGGGCGAATTGGGGAAGCATTAGTTTGGCTTAGGCCAGGGGCGTAAAGACGCAAAATATCGCGTCGCTACCCCTTCGGGGCCATGCGACCGCCGCCGACGGTTCACTTGGCTGGAAGGCTGGCGTGCAGTACGGCCAACGTCTCACGGGCGCAGCGCTCCCAGGTGAATTGGGCGGCACGAGTTAGCCCGCGAGTTCGCAAGGCCGTGCGGAGGGGCGCGTCAGTGGCGAGGCGAATCAGGGCGGCGGCAAGCGCGTTGGTGTCGGTCGGGTCAACCAACAGCGCGGCGTCACCCGCCACTTCGGGTAGCGCCGAGGTGGTGCTGGTGAGGACAGGGGTGCCGCAGGCCATCGCTTCAAGCACCGGCATGCCAAAGCCTTCGTAGAGTGAGGGGAAGGCGAAGGCGAGCGCGCCACTGAGCAAGGCGGGCAGATCGGCGTCGGGCACGTAGCCGAGAAGCCGCACGCGGTCACGGAGGCCAAGCGCCGTAGCACGCTGCATAATGGTCTCGGTGAGCCAGCCACGCCGTCCTGCAAGCACCAGCAGGGGCTGTTCGTCGGGCGAAGCGGCGAGACGCTGATTGGCGCTGGCGAAGGCGTCAAGGAGACGGGCGAGGTTTTTGCGTGGCTGCAAGGTGCCGACGTAGAAGAAATAAGGGCGTGGCGCGGCTTCGCCCGACGGTTGCAGGCCGTGACGGGCGAGGACGGCGGGGTCGCTGGTGGGGCGGAAGCTGGGACTGAGTCCGTGATAGACGACGGTGATGCGCGTCGGATCGGCACCGTAGTGACGCACCAAATCGGCTTTGGTGGCCTGCGAAATGGCGATAATGTGCCGAGCAGCGTGCAGGCTCCAACGGGTCGTGAGGTGCAATTCGAGCCACCGCCGCGCCGGGTGGGCCGTCGGAAACGCGAGGTAGCCGAGGTCGTGCAGCGTGACGACACTGGGCGGGTGGAGGAGCGGCACGACATGGGCGGGCACGAAAAGCAGCGCGGGCCGCTCGCGGACGAGGGCCGGGCCAAGGCGGGCGTGCGTCCAGAGGCGGGGCAGCGGCAGGCTGCGCAGGGTGAAGTTGGGGCCAAGGGGCGGTAGGGCGGTGGGTAGTCCGTTGGTGTAGAGCGTGTAGGGGTGCCAATGGTCGGTACGGGCGAGGGCGGCGAGCAGTTCGTAGCTGTAGCGCTCGGTGCCGGTGCGTTCGGCGACGCTGAGGCGGCTGGCGTCAATGGCAATGGGAGGCAACATGGGGCCTATTGTACCAGGGCTGATGCAACTCACCGTGGCGATCATCGCCCGCGACGAGGCTCGCCAGCTCGCGGGTTGCCTGACAAGCGTGGCCGGGTTGGCTGATGAGGTGCTGGTGCTGCTCGACCAACGCACCACCGACCACAGCGCCGCTATCGCCACCAATCACGGTGCCCGCGTCGTCAGCGCCCCTTGGCGCGGGTTCCCC
>CAIRDL010000811.1 GCA_903877345.1 uncultured Oscillochloris sp.
GAGCTACGCCAGCGCGCAAATCCTCAGCCATACCGTTGCCGACTGGCTCTTTGCCAAGCAGATCACGGAGCGCACCATTCCGCCCGCGCTGTGGGCTGCGGGCCTGGGAATGGGGCTGTTGCTCCCGCTCGTCGCGACGAGCTACCCGATTTGGCGGGGCACGGCCATCACGGTGCGGCAGGCGCTCGGGCGCGGGCCGAGTAGCTTTGACCGGCGAGGCCAAGGGTGGCTGGCACAGATCGGGCGCACAGGACATGATGCGCCGCAGATGCGCTACATCGGGCGCAATCTGCTGCGGCACAAGGGGCGCTTAATCTTGAGCAGCGCCACGCTGAGCCTCGCCGGCATGATCTTTGTCACCACGAGCAGTCTGAGCGCCTCGCTGGATCAAGGCTTGGTGCTAATGATGAACTACTGGCAGGCGGATCTGCGCTTTGAGACGGGGATACCGCTTGGTGCCTATCTGGTACGTAACGAAGCGCTGGCCCTGCCGGGGGTCGCCGCCCTTGAGGCCCGCTTGCTCCAACGGAATAGTGTGCGCCAGCGCCCCGATGGCACAACGTCGCCGCGCTCGATCAACCTCGTGGGCCTGCCGCCCACGTCGCCCTTCCTTGCGCCGACGCTGTTGGCTGGGCGCTGGCTACGCGATGACGATCTGAACAGCGTGGTCATTGATAGTGAGTTGCTACGTATGGAGCCGGATCTGGCTGTGGGAGCCTGGGTTACGCTGGACGTGCGTGGCGCAGCCCGGCCTTGGCAGATTGTCGGCATTGTTACCAGTCAATTGCTCGGCTACTCGCTCACCGATAGTGCCGTCGCCTACACGCGCTACCAGTACCTAAGCGAAGTCAGCGGCTATAGCGGCAAGGCGAACTTCTTTCTGGTACAGACTAGCGAACCGGGCATGGCGGCCCAGGTGGATGTAGGGCGACGGCTTGAAGACCAACTGCACCGCTACCGTTTTAGTCCCGTGGTGATGGAACCGCAGTTCACCCGGCTACGCACGGCTGAGCAGATCTTTAGCCTGCTGACCATGCTGGTGTTGGCAATGAGTGTGCTCTTTGCCCTGGTGGGCGGGTTGAGTTTGTTCAACCTGATGCGCTTGCATGTGCTTGAGCGACGGCACGAAATCGGCAGCATCCGCGCTATGGGCGGCACTCGTCACACCCTTACCCTGCTGGTTACGGGTGAAGCCTTGCTGGTGAGCCTCGTTAGCGCGGTGCTGGCTTGCCTGGTGGCATGGCCCGTGAGTTGGCTGCTCTGCCGTGAGGTGGGCATGCGGCTTTCGTATACGCCTTTGCCCTACCACTATTCGGTGATCGGGGTATGCAGTTGGTTGCTGATCAGTGTCGTCTTTGCTGGGCTAAGCAGCTACCTGCCACTCCGCCAGTTTGTCCGCAGTCCGGTCAGTGCCTTGTTGGCGCGAGAGTAAGAGACGCGGGATTTTTAAACATCTGATGCGTGATCCGTGATCCGTGATCGGTCAGAATGCGGCCCGGTCACGGATCACGCATCACGGATCAGTTGACAATCTGCAATGGTCATGACCCCAACTGAGTTAATCGCCCTCTGTGCGCGGGCACACGCCCATCCCCGCTTTACGGCTAATCTCCGGCAGGCTGTCGAACAGTTCACCGCTTGGGAAGAACTGCCCGCGTTGGCCGAAACGCACGGCATGGCCCCGCTGCTCTACCAGCACCTGCGGGCAGTCGAGGCACCCTGGCCGACGACGGTGCAACTGGCGCTCAAGGGCTTGGTGCTGCGCCACCAACGAGCGGCCCCCATCTATGATCGCGTCTTGCGCGAAGTCCTACAGCATCTGGCGACTGCTGGGCTTGAGGCGTTGGTACTCAAGGGTAGTGCCCTGGCCCATCTGATCTACCCTCAGCCAAGCTTACGCCCGCGCCGCGACCTGGATATCCTCGTGCAGATGCAGGACGCGGAACGGGCCTACCAGATGTTGGCCGAGGTCGGCTTCTCGCTTGCGCCTAGCTCACTGCACGGCCTGAGTCGCCACCATCAACATCTGGCCCCGGTTGAGCGAGACGTCGCTGGCTTGACCGTCACGCTTGATCTGCACGTCAATCTCTTTTTTCGCTTTAAAGCGTATGGCCTTCCACAAGTCAATTACAATGAATTGAAGCGCCATGCCATCCCTTTTAACGTGGATGGGTTCACAGCCTCCACGCTCAGTCCAGAAGCGATGCTCTGGCATCTCTACCACCACGGCTTCAGTGCGCCGCCGCGTGTTGCTTCCCAGGATCGCGGGCGGCTGCTGGGAGCAGCCGATATTGTCAGTCTGGTCGAACAGTGGTACAGTCGGCTTGATTGGGAGCGCGTGCGCCGCTGCTATCCCCAAGTCTTTCACGCCCTGCCGATGTTCCATTTTCTCACCCCTTGGTCGGATGCAGTGCTTGAACATCTCCACTTAAAGGTAGATCGGAGACCATCTGGAGTGGGCGAAGTCTATGCGGGCTACCCCGCGCAGTGGTGGCGCGAACATGTGCGGCGCGGACTGCGACGCAGCCTGCGGGAGACCTTCTGGCCCTCGGAGTGGTGGGTGCGGATGTACTATGGCTGGCCGGAACCACGCTCCGTTCACCTCGGACGACTCAAGCACGCAGGGCTCGTCGTGTGGGATTTGGCGCTCTATGCGACCAGTCTGCTTGGCCCACTCAAGGTGCATCCGTATGATAATTGAGGCAACCCGCCAGATCACCTTCGCCGGCAGCACCGTCACCCTGGAGTCTCGCGGCGCGGCGGCGCACCAAGTTGTCGCGTTGCTGCTCGCCAATCTTGCCCCTGCCAAGCAGACCGCAGCGACCAGTCATTGGACGCTGCGCCTCGTTGGGGAGGAGTCGCTCCAAGTCTATGCGGGGCCGACTGGCACGCCATTAGAACTGATGGGCGATGAGCATGCGGTGGCGGTCGTGCGGCGTCTGGGCCACTATCTGGCGGATCAGAGTAAAGATGGGTTGCTCTTCCATGCCGCCGCGCTGAGTTGGCACACGCATGGGCTGCTGCTGCCCGGCGGCACCCAGGCGGGCAAGACGACGCTGAGTGCGTGGTTGCTGACCCAGGGCTTCAGCTACTTGAGTGACGAACTGGTCTATCTGCCGCAGGGTTCAGCGGTGATGCAAGCCTTTAGCCGCCCGCTCAATCTCCGGCTCAAGAGTCTGGCAGCCCTGCAAGCTGAACTGACACTTGAACTCACGGCGCTTACCCCGTCCGACGGGGTGAACACCTTGATTGCACCCAGTTGCCTGGGCGCGGCGGCGGTGCAAGCTCAGGCTAACCTCAAACTGATCATCTTCCCGTGTTATGTGCCTGAGCAGCCGTTGCGCTTTATCCGGTTGGCAAAGGCCGAGGCCGCCTTGCGGCTGATGGAGGGGCTGGTTAATGCGCGCAACCTCGCGCACCACGGCTTTCCCGACATAACGCGCCTAGTGCGCGAGGTGCCAGCCTACGCCCTGAGCTATAGCCGTTTTAGCCAGTTGTCACCTTGGTTGGAACATGATCTCCCCGAGGCTTTAGACGAGCTTGCAGCTTGCAGCTTTTAGCTTGCAGCTTTGCCGCAACAGGACGTGCTACATTTGTCCGCATGGTCAAGTACCTGCAACCACACCCCATGCTCCTTGCGGCTTTGCGTGAGACCGCTAGACTGTAAAACAGGTTTGAAACACGCCCTATGCATGAAAAACTAGTCAACCTCCGCGCCTGGTTCGCCTTTTACCGCCGCGAATTCGATGTGGTGCGAGCGGAGATCCGCACAGCTATGCCACGGATCTTGGGTAGCCCCTTTATGCCCGCAGCCGACCGCGCCGACTTGATCTACATCCTACGCAGCTTCAAGCAGATTATGGATGGAACCGGCCTGATCTACTGGCTAGACTACGGGACACTGTTGGGCGCGTGGCGTTGGGGCCAGCCCCTGCCCTGGGATTCTGATGGCGATATTGGCTACCTCGCAGGCCAGTACCAGCTCATCGCTGACCAAGCACCCGCGTTCGCCGCACGGGGCATTCGACTTAGCGCTGGTACAGCCGCCTATAATCAGGTATACGTTGACCTTTACCCCTGGGTCGAACGTGATGGGCTTATGGTCTACATGAAACATCTGAACTATGCGGCGGGTTTCCTCAAAACGGTCTCGGATCGGGTTGACATTTTTCCTAGCGCATGGCTCAACCCGTTGGCTACGATCCGCTTTGCCGACGAGGATTTCAACTGTCCCAATCAAGTCGAGACGTTGTTGCGGAAACGCTACGGCAACATTAAGCTCCTCGTGCCCTATCACCTCAAGACTTGGCTCTACCCACAGTTCTACCGCTATTATTGGATCTTTGCGCGCTACCGCCCCGAGATTCGCCCGCATGCTTACCCTCAAGAGTGGATCATCGTTCGCAACCAGAAGCTGTTAGCGAAATTTGGAGTGTCTGATGAACCCAAAGCCTAAACCACAGCAAAAAGCCGGTTTTCTGCTTGAAGAACTCGATGGCGAATTGATGCTCTACAGTCTCGCCACCACCAAAATCTTCGCCCTCAACCAGAGTGCCGCGCTGATCTGGCGGCTCTGCAATGGCGCGTATACGGTGAGCGAGATCACCGAGGCGCTGAGCGAAGCCTACCCCGAGAGTCAGGCGGAGATTGAGCTACAGGTGGTGCAGACGTTGGCCTTGTTGGAGCGGCATGGGGCGATTGAGTGGTGCTGAAATTCGCCCTGCTCGGCGCCGCTACGGCTGGTGTATTCCATGCCTATCACTTCCTGACTGGACGCCACGCCCTGCTCGATCAGTGCGATAAGTTGCGCCTCCAGAGCCGCAGCCTCGCCGCTTGGGATGCTCACTGTGCGGCCAAGCCTAAAGGTTCCGCGATTATTGTCTGTCTGACCACGACGCCCAGCCGGATCAGCCGTTTGCCCGCAACCCTGAAGAGCCTGCTCTATCAGACGTGCCGCCCGCAAGCCATCCGGCTGCATATCCCCGAGTTTTCGCGCCGCGAACAGGTGGCTTACCAGCTTCCCGCCGCGTTGCGCCACCTCAAGTGTATCGAGCTTGTGCGCTGTGCTGATCGCGGCCCGGCGACCAAACTGCTCCCCGCCTTAGAAACCTTCGAGAGCCAACAGCAGCTCTTGGTCGTAGATGATGATCGGCTCTATCCCCCCAACTTGATCAGTACATTTGAACAATGGTCGCAAGTGTTGCCACATGCAGCGCTAGGGCTGAGCGGTTGGCGCGTGCCCCGTGATCTGACCGACCGACCCGTGACGCTCCTCAACAACATCCGCCAAATCCCGCCTGCGCCGCTCAAGAGCACCCGGTTGCGCCAGCCGCAGCCGGTGGACATCCTGATGGGCTACACGGGGTACTTGGTGCGTCCGGCCTTCTTCGACCTAGCGGCAGCCAGGAACTATGTCGGCGCACCGGACGCGGCCTTTTATGTGGATGATGTCTGGATCAGCGCCCACTGCCAAGTGCCGAAATATGTCATCCCGAGCCACCGCCACTGCTTCATC
>CAIRDL010000812.1 GCA_903877345.1 uncultured Oscillochloris sp.
AGATCCGCCAGTTGATCACGGTGGGACACGACCGCTTTGACACCCGTCATCGCCGTAAAGACGACAGTATTTTCGACGTTGAAATTAGTGTGAATTATCTCCAGCATCCGCGCCCGCGCTTGTTCTGTTTCATCCGTGACATCACCGAGCGCCAGCGCAGCGCCGAGGAACTTGAGGCTCGCACCGAGTCCCTGGCCCGTTCCAATGCCGAACTCGAGCAGTTCGCCTACGTCGCCTCCCACGACCTCCAAGAGCCGCTGCGGATGGTTTCCAGCTACACCCAGTTGTTGTCGCGGCGCTACCGTGGCAAACTCGATACCGACGCCGATGAGTTCATTGCCTATGCGGTAGATGGCGCAAATCGTATGCAAAAACTGATCAACGATTTGCTTGCCTATTCGCGGGTAGGCACGCGGGGCAAGCCGTTCGCACCGGTAGACTGCGGCGTCTGCGTGGCCCAAGTGCTGCTCAATCTCGCTTTGTTGGTTGAAGATGTGCAAGCCCAAGTCACCTACGCCGAGCTCCCGGTCATCATTGGCGATGAGGTGCAACTGGCGCAACTCTTCCAAAATCTGATCGGCAATGCGCTGAAGTTTCGCGGCACCGCGCCGCCGCAGGTCAGCGTAACGGCGGAATGGCGCGAGGGGCTGTGGCTGTTCGCTGTGCGCGATAACGGTATCGGGATTGCCGCAGAGTATTTCGAGCGGATTTTCGTGATCTTTCAGCGCTTGCACAATCGTGACCAGTATCCCGGCACCGGGATCGGTTTGGCGATCTGTAAAAAGATCGTCGGGCGGCATGGCGGCCAAATCTGGGTTGAATCAACCCCTGGGCAAGGGACGACCTTCTTTTTTACTCTTGCGGCTGATAAGGAGTCTTAATGCAGAATCGTAAGCCCATAGAGATCCTGCTGGTTGAGGATAACCCCGGCGATGTGCGCCTCACCAAAGAGGCGCTCCGCGAAGCTAAATTAAGCACCAGAATGCACGTCGCCTACGATGGCGTTGATGCGTTGGCCTTCCTGCGCCGCGAGGGTGTGTATGCCGAGATGCCCCGCCCTGACCTGATTTTGCTTGATCTGAATCTGCCCAAGAAGGGCGGGCGTGAAGTCCTCGCCGAGATTAAGGCCGATGAACATCTCCGCCGCATCCCCGTCGTCATCCTGACCACCTCGCAGGCAGAGCAAGACATTATTGAAACCTACAACCTCCATGCAAATGCCTATGTTAATAAGCCAGTTGATTTGGATCAGTTTGCCAAAGTGGTCAAATCCATTGAGGACTTCTGGTTTGAGATTGTGCGGTTGCCATTTGGTGTGCGATGACCAATCACCAAACCTTAGCCACCTATATGCGCGACCCGCACTACCATAATGAGTTGCCCGTTGGCATGAACATAACGGCTCGCGGCACTGCGCGATTAGTTATGCAGAATCCTGCACAGATTCAGCTCTTGCTCATTGAGGACAATCCTGGGGATCGGCGGCTGATCCTTGAGGCGCTTCACGAAACCAACGCCCTGGTTCAAACCTCGACGCAGTATCGCCTCCAGACTGCCGACCGGCTTGATCGTGGCCTGGAAACCCTCACTGCTCACCCGCCTGCACTGGTGTTACTCGATCTTTCTTTGCCTGATAGTAGCGGCCTGGGGACAGTGGTGTCGTTCGTGGCTGCCGCCCCAGAAGTGGCGGTGGTGGTCTTGACGGGCCTCGACGACGAAGCCCTGGCGATCAAGGCGCTCCACAGCGGCGCACAGGATTATTTGGTCAAAGGCGAGATTAGCCCCAGTCTGTTGCGCCGGGCGCTGCCCTATGCGATTGAGCGCAAACGGGGCGAGGTGGCCCTGCGCGAGTCGGAGCAATTCGCCCACGCGACGGTCAATTCGCTCTCGGCCCACATTGCCATTCTCGCTGCTGACGGCACGATCATCGCGGTGAACCGAGCATGGCAAACCTTTGCGGCCCTCAACGGTGGACAGCCCGCGACGACCGGCGTAGGCGCGAACTACCTGCAGGTTTGCGCCCAAGCCAGCGACGCGGCGCAGGCGGACGCCCAAGCGGTGATGCTGGGGATTCGTGAAGTGCAAGCTGGTCGGCAGGCCCAGTTTGAACTGGAGTACCTTTGTAATGGGACGCAGTCTGAGCGCTGGTTCCGCGTGCGGGTGCGGCCCTTTGCGGGCGGCGACCCGCAACGGGTGGTGATTGCTCACGAGGAGATTACCGAGCGCAAGCATGCCGAGGCGCGGATTGAGCGTAAAGTGCGGCATCTTGCGGCGCTGCGGAACATTGATATCGCCATCGCAGCGGGCAATGCGCTGGCTCACACGCTCAAAATCTGTGTTGAGGAGGTGCTCAGCCAACTTGGGGCCACGGTGGTCAACATTTTGGTCGCGAACCCGGTCACCCAGGGGCTTGACTATGTACTTGGGCGCGGCGTAGATGCGACAATCCCGCTCCAAGTCCACAGTCAACTCGGGGCCACATTGGCGGTAGAAGCCGCCCACGCGCAACAGGTCGTGCAGGCTCCGGTCGCCGCAGGGACATTCGCGAGTTTGCCGCCTTACACCACCTATAGCACCATCGCGGTGCCGCTCGTTGCCAAAGACAAAGTCAAGGGTGTCTTGGTGCTGCTTCAGGTCGCCAATACGGTGGAAGAGGGCTGGTATGGGATGTTGGAGGCGCTGGCGGGGCAGGCGGCGATTGCAATTGACAGCGCCGAGTTGTACGAGGGGCTCCAGCGCTCGAATCGTGAACTGGCAAACGCCTATGACGCGACGATTGAGGGCTGGTCACGCGCCCTCGATTTGCGCGACAAAGAGACGGAAGGCCATTGTCAGCGCGTCACCGAACTGACGCTCAAACTAGCGCGGGCGGCGGGCCTTGCGGAAGCGGAACTGGTGCAAGTGCGGCGCGGCGCATTGTTACACGACATTGGCAAGATGGGCATCCCCGACCAGATCCTGCTCAAGCCGGGGCGGCTGAC
>CAIRDL010000813.1 GCA_903877345.1 uncultured Oscillochloris sp.
AGGTGTGATCCGTGACCGGGCCGCACCCTGACCGATCACTGATCACACCTTGCGGATTACGGATTACTAGTCCGTCAACGAAGTCTTCTTGCAAAAGCGTTGGCTTCGACAAGCTCAGCCAACGGACGCTGGCTGAGCTTGTCGAAGCCAGCATGGATACCCGAAGACTTCGTTGCTAAACTAATCACGAATCACGAATCATCAATTTCCCAAGTGCAGAAACCCATGCAGGTTCTCCTCACCGTTGATCTCGAACCCGACTGCCCGCCCTATCTCCATACCTTTCGCGGGATGGAAACGGGGGCCGCTCTGCTCTTGCAGCTTTTGGCGGATGAGGGCGTTCCGGCAACCTTCTTCACCACCGGGGAGGTTGCGCGCCGCTTCCCGGCGGTGCTAACGCGACTGGTGGCGGCGGGGCACGAGCTTGGTGGGCATGGCGACACGCACCGTGACTTTACGCGGCTCACAGTGGCGGAAGCTACAGCCGAAATCGCCGTTTCCAGCCAGAGCTTGCGCCGCTTTGCGCCAGTTACCGCCTTTCGCGCCCCCTACCTCAAGTTTCCTGAGCGCTACCTGCCATTGCTGGTGGCGCATGGCTACCAGATTGACGCCTCGCAGGCCAAATACAAACTGGCCTATTACCGTTCGTCCGCGCCCGCACCACTGAAACGTATCGCCGCCTCGGTGACTTCCTCGGTGCTACGGCTCCCCGATGCGCTTCGCCGTCCCTGGTTGGCGCGTCTCGCCTCGCCGGTGGTACTCTTCGTTCACCCGTGGGAATTCGTAGACCTACGCAACGAACAGCTACGTCTTGACTGCCGCTTCAACACCGGCCCGCCGGCACTGGCAGCATTGCAAACAGTGATCCGCTGGTTTAAGCAACAAGGGGCTGGGTTTTGTACTATTAGCCAAGGTTCGTAGGAGCTTTACCCTCTTGATGAGCGCATGGCTCCTTGAGTAGTCCGTGACGGCGCCCAAGCGTAAACGCCTGGGCGATTGATGCCCACTGGAATCCCCACCGTGAGTGGGAAGGCCTGAGCTACGGGCAGCTCGCCGTGCTCTTCCTCCTCTTTCTGATCCACGAACGCGACCATCGGCTCTCCGCGTTAGCACCCTGGGTACAGGCCACCTCGTCACCCTGATCGCCGTCACTGGCTGGCCGATTCGGATGGAAGATGTCACGGATGACCGGCTGGGGCGCATGCTCGGCGTGCTCGGCCCAGATCACGGTCATGCAACAGGCGTTGGGGCGTCGTCTGGGGCGCGCCTATGCCTTGCCGACCACCGTGGCCCGCGTTGATACGACCAGCTTCAACGTTACCCACGCCCCCGCACCGGATGGCCAGCCTGATCGGGCGCTGCTCCCGTTTGGCTACTGAGTGCCATTCAGAAGGCCCAACCCAAACCGCTAGGGCGTCTCGACTTTGTTGATCAGGATCTCGTGTTTTGTAACCGCAACGGAGGCCCGCTGTGGCCGCGCAGCATAACTGACGATTGGTATACCCTGAAGGAGCAAGCAAGCCCACCTGAGGCAGTGACCCTGCATCAGTTCCGGCACACACTGTCATCACTCCTTGATGACCTCGGAGCCTCTGAGTCAGTCAAGCAGCGCATCCTGGGGCATGGCCCCAAGAATGTGACTCAGCGCTACACGTATGCAAGTATTGAAACAATGCGACGATACCTTGACGAGATCGCGGTGTTGGTGACATAGACTCACAAATAGACTCATGTGGTAGGCAGACGCCACGAAGAAAGCCCTAGATCCGAAGAAGGATCTAGGGCTTTCTGATACGGTGGAGCGGGCGACGCGACTTGAACGCGCGACCATCTGCTTGGAAGGCAGACGCTCTACCACTGAGCTACGCCCGCCTGACCGCCCCATTATAGAGTAGACGTCCGACTAGGTCAAGGTACCCTAACCCGCCAATGCGTTCCAAACGTACCCGGCCTTTTGTTTTCTGTCTACCGAGTGGATAAAACCGAAGCGGTAGAGATGCAAAATTTTGCGTCTCTACCGCCTCGGAACCCTACCTAGCGGACAGTCAACGGCAGGTACGTCTTCGCGAGGTTCATCTGCGAGGAGGCGAGGGTTTCGAGATAGGCGTCCGTCGGGTTGCCTGCGGCGTCGAGGAAGCGGATGTAGATGAAGTAGTCGCCGGGGGTCATTTGGGCACGGGTGAGGCCAGTCGCCAGACTCCAATTCTTGATAGTAACGGTGTAGTCGATTCCGCCGGCGGCAGTGCTAGGAACGGCGACACTGGCGGGAGCCTTGACCACCGTCCACTTCAGCCCCGCTGAGACGGGGTTGTTAACGGCATCACGCGAATTCGCGATCCAGAGACCCCAGAAGTGACGGTTCGGGTCGGGGTCGCTTGCGACGTAGGTGCCATCAGTAACCTTGAGATTGGTGAACGTCAGGTTTTGCAAGACATCACCGGAAGGGCTGTCTGTGACCGTCAGCGTGCCGGGGTTGAGCAGATCCAAGACGGGTTTGTCTTCATCGAGGATTACGTCGAAGGGATAGGCTTGGACATTACCGACGCCATCGGTGACGCGCACATAGAAGGGCACCTTGCCGGGAGTAAGGTTCATCAAATTAGGCAGCGGCACTACCCCTTGGAACCCCGTTGCCGTCAGAGCATAACTATTCTCGACGGTCGTTGGGGTCGAGCCGATGCTAAGGGTAGCGAGTCCGCTACAATCGCCCTGTGGTCTTACCGCAAGATAGACGAGAGGCAC
Organism: uncultured Oscillochloris sp.; assembly: GCA_903877345.1. Lineage (GTDB taxonomy): Bacteria > Chloroflexota > Chloroflexia > Chloroflexales > Chloroflexaceae > CAIWXH01. The sequence continues at coordinate 2,743 of CAIRDL010000813.1, forward strand.
CCGGGTATACGCAGCATCGCCACCAGGCGCACCCTGGACATTGCTGAGTTCGGCGACACTGCCGGTGGTATGGTTGAAAAGATTGTCAATTTGAACTCCCGCCGAAACCATGCCATCAATCTGGATGGTGTCACTTTGGACGGTCGTCTCCATTTGGCTGGTCGTCGTATTCCGCAACTGGGTGTAAAGAACTGAGTCCGTACATGTGGTGCTGCTGATAATACTGGTCGGCACCGCGAGGCGCATGGTCGTCGAGTAGGTCTGCCATGCGTCGGCGTCGGTCGGTGCCCGGTTCCAGGCATAACGGAGTTGGTCGGGCGTCCCTGCAACATTCGGGAAACTCACCTGAACCGTGCTCCCAGTCCCAACACCAGTGCGCGGCGCTCCATTCTCGATCACCGGACTGCCGCCGAAAATGGTCATGTGTCCTTGAAACAGCGAATAGCGCATCTGCGGAGTCGTACCTGTGAACTCTTCAGCAACGACGTGGTTGTACGCATTGTTGGAAACATGGCCGAAGCCACGGGCATTGAAGATGACGCCACTGTACCCAGAGGTGATCGGGCCAGTAAGGTCGCCATTGACAGGGTAGAAGGCGTAATTAACCACGTTCGCGCCAGAAGGTTGCGCAATCCAGGTAAAGTGCAGGTTGCCCATCTCGTCAGCGCTGATGGTAACGGCACCGTGAATCTTGCCACCAACGAGCCGTGAGCGGGGCCAACCACCGGCGGCATCACGCTCGGCATAGAAAACACCCGCGTTACCGCCAGAATCGGCGACACCGCGCCAAGCCACATAGACTTTGCCAGTGGGGCCGAATGAGATCGTCGAGTCGGCGTAATCGGCCCCAAGGTTGGTGGCCCGTTCCACCGCGAAACTCGTGCCATCCCAGAGGCCGACGAAGATCTGTAGGTTATCGCCCTCACCGGCGGTGAAGGTGACGCCCATCGCGCCGTTCGGCCCGGCAGCCAAACCGATCAGTGAGGCAAAGGCGTTCTTATCGCCCACGCCGACGGTGGGTGTCCATGTCACGCCGCCGTCGCTTGAGCGGCGGTAGTAAATCGGCGAGTCCGGGATGCGCCAAGCCACGAAGATCTGGCCGGTACTACTGACGCTCACTTCAGGCGTGACGGGAAAACTCGAATCGCGATCAACAATGCGGGCGGCACCCCACGTCCCCGCCGGGTTGCGCTGGCGTAGGTAAATGGTGCGCGAGGGTTGGTTCACCCAAGCGACATAGATCGAGCCGTCAAGCCCACGGGCGATTGACGTTGATGAGTAGTCGGGTTTGCCTCCGGCGGCACCTAGCTCAGTGGGACTCGGGAAGCCAGTAGCCGTGACCGCTTTGCTCCAGACGAAGGCCGATGACTGATCGGCATTCCCACTTGCATACACTTCGTTGCCGAAGGCCACCACATGCGGGTACTTGTCATCTGACGAGTGGGTAACACGAAAGTCGGTGATGAGTTTCAGGCCAGGACTGGTTTGGGCTAAGGCTTGGGGTACCGTCGGTGCTGCAAGCGTGGCAGCAAGCATCGCGAGGCTGCCTAACGCGATGATGATCTTTCGCAACATAGTAGCAACATCCTCAATGGGCAGCGCCATTGGTGGGGGCACTGCCTCTGGGTTAGTTTAACCTACGATAAAGCGGTACTCGTCCAACCGCCTGGAAAGCCTTGGTGGGGCTGACCACACTAGTAGTGGTCGGTCGTTGGCGATCAGCACCCGGCTTCTGCAGGGCGGTACTAAAGCACAGCGGGTGGTATGGCCTGGGAGTGAGGTGGGACGCTCCCACACGCGGGAGTGAGGGCGAAACGCCCTCACTCCCCGCAACTCGCTACGAAATTCCGGGGTGTTTTCTTAGGGCGCAACGACAGAGAAATCGTCAAAGAAGATGCCCCCAATAGCGCGGGTATAGATACCAGCTTGACCCGCCGCTAGTGGCGCGGCGTCCACGCTCTCTGCCACGACTTGGCCGTTCAGCCGCACTGTGAGTTGCCCGCCCACCACGGTCAGGGCCACCACGTTCCAGGTGCGCTCAGTGAACCCTGGGGCGTCTACTGCTACAAGGGTTGTCGCTACACCATTCTCGACCTTCTCCAACACTTGCTTCGGGCGGGCCTCATAGGTGTTCTTCAGGATGCGGTAGCGGTAGTAGCTCGCGGTCGTCGGCTCAGCGCCCTGATAGCGGGCGATCAAGCCTGCCGTGCCATTCATTTCATCGTAGAAACTGACCTGTACCGTGTAGTCTGTCCAGGCAGGCGACCCGGTCAGCGCCGCTGTTTCCTGGATCGAGGGGTTCTTCGCCCGCCCCGTCTCGTCCTGCTCGAGGCGACCATTGGTTATTACCCAGTTCGCCCGACTGTCAGCAAGTACGGTCTCCAGATCCACCAAGATCCAACTATTCAGAGCGTCGGGCGTGTCGAAGTTAGCCTGGGCGAGAGGCACACTGCTGAGGGCTGGTGCCTGGGTCGGATTTAGCCCCATCGTCGGCGTCGGCGGGTACGCAGGGTATTGGAGCAGCGGTTGCTGCTCTTGGGCGACTCCCTGCGGTACCTGCCAGACGACCAAGGCGAGCGCCCCAAGGATCAGGGTTCCGACAATCACGCTGACGATGGCCGATGTACGATAGCGTCGCATACGTTTAGTGCTCCTCTTGCTAGATTTGCCTCACCTGCCGGAGAAATGAAGGGCGACCGGCGCACTGGGGCAAAGGTACGATCATCGAAGGTTTATCTTTAGATACGAAAAAACATGCTTATTCCTGACGCTTTTACCAAAGCTACGCGGCAATTTGGGCCTCAATGCCCAGTACCTTTCGGTAGAGCTGGAGGAGATCCGCAGCGATGCGGGGTGAACTGAAAGCCGGGGCCAGCGCCACCGCCCGTGTGCTGCACGCCGCCCACGTCGGTTGGTCAGTAAGCAACGCGACCAGCGCCTCGGCAATGGCGGCCCCAGAGCGCGGATCCACCACCCATCCCGCCTTGGCGGCGGCGACATAGTCGCTCACGCCGGTGGTGCGCGTGACAATGGGCGGCGTGCCGACGGCGGCGGCTTCGATCACCACGCGGCTGAACGACTCGGCGACGGAGGGCACCACCGCCACGTCGGCGGCGGCGAGGTAGGTCAGCGCCTCGTGGTGGGGAATGGCCCCCACGAACTGGATGGCGTCAGTGACACCCAGACCAGCAGCCCGTCGCGCCAAGTAAGCGCCGTAGTCGCCGAAGCGCGGCGTCACGCGGCTAGGGCCGACGATCAACACTTGGGGCCTAACCCCGGCGTGGCGGGCATGGGGCACGGCGTCAACCAGATAGGCAATGCCCTTAAAGGGGTGAAGCCGGTTTAGGCTGACCACAATGGGGCGAGCCGGGTCGAGGTTGTGGCGAGCGACGATGGCGGCTCGACTGCGCTGCCGCAGTGCGCCGAGGTCGCCGGCGGGCGGGTAGCTGTCGGCAGTGATGTTGTAGGGAATAGCGACGACTTTCCCAGGACGCGCCCCAAGTCTGATCGCCAACTCTTTAATCTGGGGCGAGTCGGCGCGCAGCACTGCTGCTCGGCGGAAGACCCAGGGCAGCACAGCGCGCACCGTGCGAAAGCGCCCGTAGCCATAATCAAACTCCGGCTCGGCCATAACATCGGCACCAGGGAGGGTAACGGCGAGGGGTGGCGCGTGTCCTTGCGGGGTCAAAGCCGCCACCAGACCGAGGGGAAAGGCGGTTTCACTATGAACGAGATCGTAGGATCGTTCGGCGAGCAAACGTCGGTAGTGGAACGCGGCCCCCGCCAAATAAGGGTACGGCAGCAGAGTCGCCACTACGCGGTTCGCCACCTTCAGCGCGGCCCCGGCGCTGACCGGCAACCGATGGACGGTAATACCTTCTTCAACGGTCGTCGTTCGCGTCGCACGCCCCGCCGCCAGCGTTAAGACGTCAGCCTCGACACCGTGACGCCGCCACTCGGCGATGATTTCCGTATGGATGCGGTTGCCCATTGCCGCACTATCATAACGTGGGATGCAGTAAAGCACTCGCATGGTCGCTCGTGAGCCGCGCCGTGGCGGCGATGGTCTAGGTTCAGCATGTGGTAGTACCCTAGTACCACTATAACGGTAACCCTAGCAAAAAGGTTTCGCCCGAAAGACCGAAAGGTGTAAACCATAAGGTGTAGATAGACTCAGCCTTGCGGTCGCCGCACCCACAGTTGGCGTACGCGCCCTGTGGTGATCCACCGGCAACGCACATCCACCGCTACCCCTTCCGCAGTGTGAACATTACGTAGAGTGGGTCGCTGGCATCGAACCGCTCTTCAAGGGGGTAGACGGTAAGGGCGAGCAGCAGATCTTTGAGTACGAACTTGCGCCAATAGCGGGTGAGCCGTGTCTCGTGGTAGCGCCCGTTGAGGATGGAGCGACCGAAGCCGCGCAGTTCACTCAGCCGCAAGCCCCAAGGGCGCACATAGACTCGCTGGATGTCCTCGTCGGTGTAGAAGCGGAAGAACGAGCCGACCTTACCTTCTTGGACGAAGGCGTTAGGGCCGACCGGCACGAACCGCTTTATCCCCTTGAAAAAAGTCTGGCGACCTGTGCTTGTGTAGGGGATGGTCAGAGCGGCAAGCCCATTGGCGGCCAACACCCGCCCAAGCTCAGCACCGACCGCCGCATCGTCGGGGATGTGTTCGAGGGATGAGACCGCAGCGAGACGCAGGATGCTCCCGTCGCGGATCGGCATTTGGGTAGCGCTAGCGACCAACGGGAAGAAGCGCCCATCGCCGGGGCGGGCGGTTGTCCGGCGCTTCGCCAGTTGCCAGCGCACCCGGTCAGGGTCAAGCTCAAGCACCACCACATCCACACCCTCTTTGGCGAGCATATGCGGGTAGGAGGAGGTGCCGGAGCCAACATCAAGGACGAGATCACCAGGGTGCAAATCCAGGGCTTTGGTGGCCCAGGGGTACTCGATGATGCGCCACAGACTGAAATCGTTCACGGTCTCGCGCAGTACCCGCCAACCGTTGAGGGCGATTTCATAGGCGACGGTGCGCCACGCTGACAGGCGCACGGGCCTACGCTTTGGGGGAGCCTGAGCGGTCACGGATGTCTGCCTTTAGCCATGGTTGCAGAGTTTAGGTTGATTATAGAGCCGCAACACATTGCGACTCTATGCCTTTACCATTCGTAGGGCAGGCTCCAGCCTTCAGATAGGCGCTTGGACGCGGCTTTACGAACGGTTACAGTCATTCACAATGCCCAAGCCCATCACAACGAGGCGCAGGCTGCGGGTGGGCTGATTGGGCCAAGACCTCACTAGGGCGGCTAAGTATAGCATGGTTTCACCGGGCGGCAGGATGCTCCGTTGGGCGGAGGAAGTTAGTTCCAATACTTTTCTCGACTGTTGTGTTTGGGAAGCGGATCGCTTCAATTGTTCCGTCGTGACCCGTGCTG
>CAIRDL010000814.1 GCA_903877345.1 uncultured Oscillochloris sp.
AGTTTCCTTGAGGTGGTTGAGTCCGGCACCGCTGATCAAGCCCCGCCGGTCTATCGGCTTACCCACCTTTACGCTTATATCGAGACGACTCTCGGCCCTAGTCTTTTCACGCGGGCGCGTGGTCGGCGCTGGGCTGAATTGGCCGAAGCCCGCACCCGTTTGCAAGCGTTTGACCCGCTGGCAACGGCTACGCTCACCGTTATTGGTACCTTGGGCGCACTTGGGCAAGTGCATGGCCTACGGGCAAGTGCCGAGCAACTCAGCTTTGCGCTCACCGATACGCTGGAAGATCCGGCGGTGCAGGCAAGCCTTGCGCTGCTCGCCCAACGCAAGCACATCATTTACCGACAGCATCGGGCGAGCTATGTGCTGTATGCGGGGAGCGACCTCGATTTGGCGACGTTGGTCAGTACGGTGCGGCAGCGCCTTGCGGATCAAGGCGCGTTGGTCGAACTGTTAAGCCAATACGCCGCCCCTTTGCCCCTCGCCGCCCGACGGCATAGCTACCGCAGCGGCACGATGCGCCACTTTGCCGTCCGTTTCCTGCCGCCCCATATGCTTGCCCAAGCGGGGCCATACGCAACGGCTGCCGATGGCGAACTGATCGCAGTCGTGCCGATGAACGACGAAGAGGTTGAACTAGCTAAACGCTGGGCAACTGACCCTGAGCGCGCCAGCGAATCTTGGCGCATCATTGTCATCCCCGAACGCATTGACCTGCTCCACGATCAGTTGCTCGACGCCGCCGCGCTCCAACATGTGCTTGCCACCCAGCCCGAGCTTGATCATGATCTCGTCGCCCGACGTGAACTGGTGGCCCAAGTGCAAGAGGCCGAACAAGCGCTTACCACCACGATTGGGCAGGCTTTTGGCCCTGGGGCGAGCCGTTGGTACTGGCGTGGTGCGGCTACCGCTGTGTCCACCGTTCGCAAGCGGGACGAGTTGCTCTCCGCAGCTTGTGACGAGACCTATCATGCGGCCCCGCAGATCTGGAACGAACTGATCGCCCGCCGCCAACTCTCTTCGGCGGTCGCTAAGGCACGGCGTAACCTGATTGAACTGATGCTTGATCACGCCGACAAGCCCGCCCTTGGCCTCGAAGGGTATCCACCGGAGCGGGCTATTTACGAAACGCTCTTTCGGGCCAGCGGGCTGCACCGTGAAGATGCCGATGGGGTTTGGCGCTTCGGCCCGCCGCCCGCCGACGATCCGCTCAAGCTTGCCCCAACCTGGGAGCGGATTACGACCTTTTTCGCCGCCAGTGTCCAAGCGCCCCTGCCCATCACCGAACTCTACGCGGCCCTCGAAGCCCCGCCGTTCGGCATCAAAGCTGGGATCATCCCCCTACTCGTCTTTGCCGTCTACGTGACGAGCGCAGGCGATCTGGCACTCTACGAACACGGGAGCTTTGCCACCATCCCGGACATCGCGCTCTTTGAACGGATGCTGCGCCAACCGAACCACTTTGCCATCCGCTACACGCCCGTCACTGGATTACGGGTCGGCGTCTACGAACGGCTTGCCCGCTCCCTCGCCCTCAATCCCGGCCAACGTCAACGGCCCTTGGCGCTGCTCGATGCCGTCACGCCCCTGTTGCGCTTCGTCACGCACCTGCCTGCCTACAGTAAACAGACGCGCCAACTTAGCTCGTGCGCCCAAGCCGTGCGTAAAGTGCTGCTTGAAACCCGTGCCCCCGACGAACTGCTCTTTACCCAGTTGCCCCAAGCCTGTGCGGTGCCGCCTTTTCGCCCCGACGAAGCCCCCGATGCCGAACGGCTTGAGTCCTTCTTTCGTGCGCTGAATGGAGCCTTTGATGAACTCAAGGCGGCCTATCCAACCCTGCGCGCCGAGACAGGTGAGCAGATCCGCAGGGCTTTTGGGGCCACCAACAGTGAGCTTGTCGCCCTGCGCGTGGAACTTGTCGAACGCTATCAACGAATTGGCGGCCTGACTGCCGATACAACCTTACGCGCCTTTGGGGTACGCCTCGAAACCGTTGGCTCTGACCCCGCCGCTTGGGTTGAGTCGGTTGCGGCCTTAGTTGCGCGGAAACCGCTTGGGACGTGGAGCGATGGGGATCGTTCCGCCTTCGTGTTGCAGCTTGCCGACTTAGGGCGGCGGTTTCGCTTAATCGAGCAACTGGCGGTCATCCAGCAGACATTGCCTGCCGCAACGCCAGTGCTGCGGGTCGGCATCGCCGATACGCGGGAAGAACGGAGCCTCGTGGTTCGCACGGACACCCATGACAATCCTGAGCTGATCAGAGGTTCGGTTTTAGAAGTGCTCACGCACAACGGCATCCTGGGGCGTGAACAGCAAATCGCCGCCCTCGCCGAAGTGTTGCACACCCTGTTGGCCGAACCCACCGGCGATGAGGGATGATGGAGGATGGGGATGGGGGATCGGGGATGGGGAATCAGGGAGATGAGCGCCTAAAGGGGGTACATTCTATGCAAGCAGCAGAGGCACTTGCGTTGCTGACACGAGTCAAACCGCCGTGTTAGCACGCCTAGTACGCCAACGAGACGTTAGCTGTTTGCCTCACCACAAAGGCACAAAGACTGCGTAGCCATCTTCGTGCCTTTGTGTCTTTGTGGTTAATCTGAAAGCTCATTGGAATGCTGCACGGGGCAAACGGTCAAGCTAAAACCACCGCTTCTAAAACCTGACACCCGGCACCTGCAACCTAAGGCGAGGCTTCAATGGATTTCACGGCCAACTATGCCATGTTCCTTACCGAAGAGCACACCTTGCTCCGCCAGACCGTACGCCAATTTGCTGAAACGGAGGTGGCCCCCAACATCCGCGCTTGGGATCGCTCAGGGGCTGAAGTGGGCGACGGGCCGGAAGCGCGCCCGCATCTCCGCCCACTGCTTCAGCGGATGGGCGAGCTTGGCCTGTTGGGGGTTTGCCTGCCACGGAAGTACGGCGGCGCAGGGCTGGACTATCTGGCCCTCGCGGTCGTGTGCGAAGAACTTGAGCGGGTGGACAGCTTCCTGCGCGTGATCATCTCGGTGCATACGGGGCTTACCTCGCTCGCCCTTTTCCAATGGGGCAACGAAGCGCAAAAGCAGCGCTACCTCGTCCCTCAAGCGCAAGGCACTGAGATCGCTGGCTACTGCCTGACGGAGCCTGACAGCGGCACTGATGCCGCCGCGATGCGCACCACCGCCCGGCGCGTGGGCGGTCAGTATCTGCTCAACGGCGAGAAGATCTGGATCAGTCTGGCTGACCTTGCCGACAACTTTCTGGTGTTTGCGAAGACCGACCCTACGCAGGGCGTCCGTGGTATTTCGGCCTTCATTGTGGAACGAGGCTGGGCTGGCGTCAGCAGTCACCCGATTCACGGCAAACTGGGGATGCGCGCCGGTAACACCGGGGCGGTGGTTTTTCAAGATGTGGCGGTGCCCGTCGCCAATCGGCTTGGCGAAGAGGGTGAGGGGTTCAAGTTGGCGATGGCTGCGCTCGACAATGGGCGGTACACCGTCGCCGCCGGGGCCACCGGCCTCATCCAAGCCAGCCTTGAGGCTAGTCTGCGCTATGCCCAGGCCCGTTCAACCTTTGGCAAGCCCATCGCCGAGCATCAACTGGTGAAGCGGATGCTTTCGCATATGCTCCGCAAGCTTGACACTAGCCGCCTGTTAGTCTACCGAGCGGGCTGGATGAAGAATCGCGGCGAACGCAACACTCGCGAGACGACCCTCGCCAAATGGCACGCCACCGAGGCGAGCTTTGAGGTTGCCAATGACGCGCTTCAGATCCACGGAGCCTACGGCTATAGCGACGAGTACCCGGTTGAGCGTTTTCTGCGGAATGCGCGGGCGGCGCTGATCTACGAGGGTACCCGCGAACTCCAGGAGTTGCTTCAGGCTGACTTTGCCCTTGGCAGCCGTGTCTATCCTCAGTTGCGTAAGGAGTTGCCCGCCTACAACCGGGAGGAATGGGGGTGAAAACCCTACAACGTATTGCCGCCAACTTGTTCTAGGCCAACGCCCTGCTATTTTTGCTTGGTACGGGCCATCCGTTATGCTGGTTCGGCAACAAGTCACGAACCACGGAGACGTTCATGGGTATCCGCGTACGGCTGCTCCTTGCCTTCACGCCCCTGCTGCTCCTCGCACTCGGTATCGTTGTGACGCTCCCTTTTGTGCAACGTGAAGCCCAGACGATCCTCCAACGGCAGACCGAGGCGACCGCGATCCTCGCCGATGTCCAGACGCTCGAACTGAGCGTGTTGAACGAACATAGCGCGGTGATCCAGTTGGTCGAGGAGTCTTCGAGCGATAGCCGCGAACGCTTTGAACGTGCCCGGCAGCAAGTTACCAACTTAATCAGTTTCGGCAGCACCAATGGGAGGGCGCTCCTGCCCTACGAAGCGGAACTAGAGTCGCTCTACTTGGCTTTGACCCGCCGCCACAACATCGTCCTGGCGACGTTGGCAACAGGCGACCAAGCAGCGGCACTGCGGGCCATCCGCGAACCCTCAACCGATGCGCTGCTCGACCGCATCCTAATGCTGAGTGACCGCGCTCGGGCCGAAAGCCGTACCACCCTTGATGAAGCCACGGTGGTACTCCAACAGAGCCAACAGAGTGTTTTGGTGGATGTAGCGATCAGCATCAGCATTGGCGTTACCCTAACGATGGGTCTTGCGTGGCTGCTGATTAGCCAAGTGATGCGCCCACTCAACCGGCTGACTGCCGACGCCGAACGCTACGCCACAGGTGAAGTGACCGGTCAACTCAGTTCGGTTGGCAATGCACACCAGATCCGCCGTTTGCGCGACGCCTTTCAGCGTCTGCTCGACGCCAATCAGGCCCGTCAAACACGAGTGCAAAACACCTTGGCTGAACTTGAAGAGCGCGTAGCCTATGAGGAGCGTCTACGTGCGACGGTTCAGGCGCTCAGTGTGCCGGTCGTGCCGTTGCAAGCCGACACGCTACTGCTGCCTTTGGTTGGACACCTCGACGAACACCGTTCGGCTGAATTGATTAGCAGCCTTCTGGTCGCCATCCAGACCCATCGGGCGCGGGTGGTCGTGCTCGACATTACCGGCTTGGCCGAACTGACTGAGGCGACGGCACAACTGTTGAGCCAAGTGACCCAGGCGGCACATCTGTTGGGCTGTCGCATAACACTTGTGGGTGTGCGCTCAGATCAAGCCCTGAGTCTTGCTAGTGCGAATCTC
>CAIRDL010000815.1 GCA_903877345.1 uncultured Oscillochloris sp.
AAAAAGCCAGCGAGATAGGCGAGATGCGCCAACCCGAAAACGGCCATCCCGCCGAGGACGCGGTTGGGAACTTTGAGCATGGCAGCCATAATCAGATCGGCGATGAACGACAGGCTCATGCCGAGGGCGACCCAGCGGGCGTACGGGGCGGTGAGTTGGCTTGTTGCGCCGAGGCCGACGAAGGCCCAGGCGGCCAGCGCTAACAGGGCCGAGGTGCTGCGTTGGAGGGCGGGGTGCATGCGGCCGGTGCCTTGGGCGTTTGGGCGACCGAGGGCATAGGCGAGCAGGTTGACGGCGGCGGCGAGGATGATCAGCCCGCTGGCAACGGGCAGCGTCAGAGGGTGCATAGGCCGCAAGGATACCACATCGGCGGGCGGGGATGGTTTCACGCCACAACAACGCACGGAGCCACCGGTTTGTGCCGGTGGCCCCGTGTGGACAGACGTAAGCGCGGGCTACTTGTCGGACGGCACCTCGGGGAGCAGCACGCTCTCCTCACCTTCGCCGAGATGCTGATCGGCGAGTTGGCGTAGCGCCGTGAAGAGTTCGACATCGAGGATGACCCCGGTCGGATAGCCCTTCTGCGTCACGATGATGGGCTGATGGTTCGCCCGCGAGCGCTTGATCAGCGCCGCCAACGACGAAGCGGCCTTCGAGATTGGCACCACACCCTGCTTCAGATCGACGTCCAGCGTGTACTTCTTCATGTCTACCATAGCGATCTCCCAACGTAAACGATTCGGCGACGCCTGCGACTGGATAGAGTCGTCTTGCCATGATGCCGGTACGCCCTTCCCCATTCCAATCCCCAAGCTTGCAGTGGAATTAAAACGAATGACCGACGGGCGGCGGTGTCGCAGAGCAGAAGGCGGCTTTTTTTTCAGCAACGCAGACGCCGTAAGGGTACAGCTATATTCTACCCCAAGCTTTGCATTTGTTAAGAAGAAGTTGTAGATCTATTAGATCTTATTTTGGTACAATTCAGACCTTGTTTTCGGGTTGGCGGCCTGTTTAAGTGCAAAACGCTGCGCTTTCACCTTAGCAATCTGCCGCAAAGCCGCAAAGTGCATGGGGCAAGGTTTAATACTTATAGCAATCCTGTTGGGGTTGTTGCGTGGAGTCGAGGCTTTAGCCGGATAGGGCCGCCTAAAGGCTCGACTCCTTTTCATAACCTGTGTAGGATTGCTATAAGCTGAACCTGCCGCTGCTGATCTGCAATCTACTACTACAACGAGATCGCTCATGCACCACAAAGGCACAAAGGACACAGAGATGCCGAACCTACCAGTTTGCCCTTTGTGCGCTTTGTGCCTTTGTGGTGCGATCATCAAGCGATGTCTCGTTGCAGTACTACAATCTACAATCTGCCTAAGCGCTGCCGGTCGCTTGCTCTTGGGCGATCAGCACCTTGTCTACGCGCAGGCCGTCCATGTCCAGCACCTCGAAGCGCCAACCGTTCCAATGCGTTGTATCGCCGGCGGTGGGAATTTGGCCGAGCAACGCGATGACGAGGCCGGCGAGCGTGTCGTAGCGATAAGTCTCTTCGTCAGGTAGCGCCTCAACCGCAAGCAACTGTTTCACCTCGTCAATCGGCAGCGAACCGTCAGCCAGGAACGAGCCGTCGTCGCGGCGCACTACCGGCTCGGTCGAAACTTCGTCAAATTCGTCATCAATTTCACCCACAATTTCTTCTAGCACATCCTCAAGGGTAACGACGCCCTCAATGCCGCCGAGTTCACCCACGACAATCGCCATGTGGCGGCGGCTCTTGCGAAACGTCGCCAACAGGATCGAGGCCCGACTGTTCTCTGGCACGTAGACGGGCGGAGCCACAGCTTCGCGCACTTTGGCATGTTCACCCTGACGACGGTAGAGCAGCAGCATGTCGCGCACATGGACGATGCCCACAATCTGGTCGAGGTTGGTTTCGTAGACCGGAAAGCGTGAGTAGCCGCTCGCGAGCAGTTCGTCGAGTACCTCATGCAGTTCGGCTTCGGCTTCGACCATCTTCACCTCGCGGCGCGGCGTCATAATATGGCGCACGGCGCGGTCACTAAACTTGAAAATGCTCTCGATAAAGGCTTGTTCTTGGGGTTCGACCAAGCCACCCTCGGTACCTTCACGCACCAAGGCTTTAATATCCTCCTCCGTGACCCGTTCCTCTGGAACGTTATTCCGCCCAAGTAGCCGCAGGATGAGGTTACTCGAGATGCTGAGCAGCCAAATCACCGGCGTGCTGAGGCGGGCGATCAAGCTCATCGGGCGAGACATCACCGCTGCGATGCTCTCGGCACTCTGGAGCGCGATGCGTTTGGGCACTAATTCGCCCAGAATGAGCGAGAGGTAGGTGACGAGCAGGACGACCAGGAATTGCGCGACACCCGTGGCGGCCGAACCACCGACGTAGGGCAGCTCCCGCAACTGTGGGGCGATTTGCTCGGCCAGGGCTGCTCCGGCGAAGACGCCACTAAGGGTACTGATCAGCGTGATGCCGACCTGTACGGAAGCAAGGAAACGGTCGGGATCTTCCTGGAGCTTGAGGGCCATTGCCGCGCCGCTGTCGCCATCCTCAGCACGTTGTTCGAGCCGATTGCGCCGGGCCGCGATCATCGCCAGTTCGGTGCCCGAAAAGACACCATTGGCCAAGGCCAAAGCCAGGATAATCAGAAACTCGATCATGGTCGCTCCCTCAACTGCACACAACAAAGAGGCAGGGGCCGGGCTATTCGCCCGTCGCCTGCCTCGGTGCTTCTGGATTGACGCGGGCCGTCTGCCATTATCGGAAATGGACAATCCGCAAGAAGCTGTCAGCCTTGAGCGCCGCCCCGCCCACGAGTGCGCCATCAATATCGGGTTGGGCCATCAGTTCGTCCACATTATCGGGCTTGACGCTGCCGCCGTACTGGATACGCACCGCTTCCGCAACCTCGGCCCCGAACTGGGCCTGCAAGCGGCTGCGGATGAAGGCGTGCATCGCCTGCGCATCGGCGGGAGTGGCCGTATCGCCGGTACCAATCGCCCAAACGGGCTCGTAGGCGATAACCAGCTTGAGCATCTGTTCGGCACTGAGGCCCGCGAGGCCACCGGCTAATTGGCCGCCAACCACCGCCTCGGCCTGACCGGCGTCGCGTTCGGCTTTGAGTTCGCCAACACACACGATGGGGCGCAGGCCAACGCCGAGGGCGGCACCGATCTTCTTATTCACACTGGCATCGGTCTCGCCGAAATACTGGCGGCGTTCGCTGTGGCCGATGATCACGGCGCTACAACCGACATCCACCAACATCCCAGGGGCGATGGCGCTTGTGTACGCGCCCTGCGGCTCGGGGTGAACATCCTGCGCGCCCAAGCTGATCGCCGTGCCCACCAAGAGCGGACGGACGGCGTAGAGGGCCGTGTAGGGCGGGCAGACCAGCACTTCGCGGTCTTTGACCAGACTGGCGTCAAGGCCGCCAAGCAGCGCCTTGACAAGCTCAACCGCCTCGCCAATGGTCTTGTACATCTTCCAGTTCCCGGCGATGATCGGTGTACGCATGCGGTATCTCCTGATGCAATGCAACCCCAGCTTAGGGGTGAATCCCGAAAGTCAAGAGCAGTCCAAGGGCCACGGTAACGCCAAAGACCCGCCAATCCCAGGCGAGGACTTTCGCCCCATCAAAGGGGCCGGCGGGAATCATATTGAAGAGGCCGAGCCAAGCGTTGATGCTATAACCGATCTGACAGACATAGCTCAGAGGCACACCAAAAAGGTTGGCCGACCGTGGCAGAAGCGCAGAAGCGACGAGGAAGAGCAGGGCCAAGGCGAGGTTGGTGGCGGGGCCAGCGAGGGCGATCAGGCCACCCTGACGGAGCGTAAGCGCCCCCCGGTGCCAGACCGCACCGGGCGCGGCGAGAAACATGCCGGCGAAGGCCATAGCGATGGAGATTAGCAGCCAAGCGTCATTGGCGACGAAGTGGGCCTGCGCCCCGAAGTAGCGGGCCACCACGCGGTGGGCCAACTCGTGCAACAGAAAGCCAATTC
>CAIRDL010000816.1 GCA_903877345.1 uncultured Oscillochloris sp.
CCTCCTGCAAGCGCTCCTGCAACGAACGGCCATTGAGCAATTTCATGGCAATAAACGCCATGCCGTCATGCTCGCCCACATCGTAGACGGGCACAATATTTGGGTGTTCAAGCGAAGCCGCCGTCACTGCCTCACGCTTAATACGCTCAATGAGCGAAGCATCGTCACTGTACTGCGGATAGAGGATTTTGAGGGCAATATCACGTTGAAGGATGGTGTCGGTGGCGCGATAGACCGCTGCCATACCGCCTCGTCCGAGGAGTGCTTTGATGAGGTAACGACCGAGACGCTGATTAAGAAGCGATCTGAGCATAGGTTGACGGCGACAGGCAAGGTTTCAGGGGGTCAGGTTTCAGGGGTCAGGTCGAGCGCATCAGGAAGCCGTGTGCCAGCCAAGACTGTAAAGTAGCATGGCATCTTGTCGTAAACCTACAGCACGAACGACCGGCGGTATTGTAGCATAGGGAACTAGCTGCACTTGACCTGAAACCTGAAACCTGGTCTAAGGGATCGGCTGGTGCGCGTGCCTAATCATCGCGCATGTGTGCTATACTGCCATCCTAAGACAAGGTTCGTAGCTGCTTTACAGTTCTAGCCCATACAACGCGTTCTGATGCGCTTGACCTGACCCCTGAAACCTGGCCCCTGAAACCTTGTCTAAGCACGGTTGGCACGGCATTGAGGAGCGGCGATGACCACAAGAGGCAGCAACAAGGCGTCGGGTAGCCACAAGCCAACCCCAAAGCGTCGGGGTACCCGGCGTGGCCGCGACACCACGGGCTTCGAGGCTTTTTTGCGTCCCGAGCATCAGCGCGACTTGTTCGCCCTGGGCCTGATCACCATCGCCCTCATCACCATTATCTTCTTTGCTACCGGCGATACCGGCGGCGCTGGCTCGGTTTACGTGACGGTGGTGCGCCAAAGCTTCGGGGGCGGGGCAGTCGTCGTGCCCGTCGTCTTGGGCTTCCTCGGTCTCGCCATCCTCATTCAAGAGTATTTTCACGACTCGCGGCTCTCGGGGGCCAATGTCAGTGGCACGTTCCTGATCATCACCGCGATCCTCAACCTGCTCGAATTCCCCGCGCACCTTTTGCCGCTTGATGAACGGGGCAACCAAGGCGGGGGCGTGGTCGGCAAATGGATGGTGCAGAACCTTGACAGCGCCATCGGTCGCCCGGCGGCGGTACTGGTGGTGCTGATTGCCGGACTCGCTGGCGTGTTGCTCACCTTTAACATGACCCTGCGCGAACTGTTCGGCGGGCTGATCGCTCGCATGGTGGCGTTCTGGGCGCTGCTCTGGGACGCCCCCCGCCCGAGGCGGACGCCGCGTGAGCGTTCCCGTGCCGCTTTGGCCGATGCCGATTTGCCCTTTAGCTTGCCGCCCCAAGAGGACGGGGATGCCATCGTTGAAACGCCGATTGCCGCCCGCCCCACCCGCGCCAGTCTTTTCCAGCGCCCCGGTGAGCCGCCCCCCGCCGCGTTGCCGCCGCCCCGCAGCGCGACCCCGCCCCGTCCTGCTGCGCCCGCGCCGCCAGCCAAGCCTGCTCCCGTCAGCGCTGAAGCGACCTTGGGTGCCGCCGCGCCCATGCCCTCGGCGCTCGTCCAAGCGACGTTTGAGCTTGAGGAGTTCACGGTCGCGGCGTCCGTCCACCGCGCTTGGCCGCTGCCGCAGCTTGAACTCCTCGACCCGACTCTGGCGGGTAATCAGATCTCCGATGACGACATCCGCCGCCGTTCGCGCCTGATTGAGGACACGCTTGCCAGCTTCAAAGTCGAGGCCCAAGTCGTCCACGTCAACCCTGGGCCAGCCGTGACGCAGTTCGAGGTACAGCCCGCCGTCGGGGTCAAGGTCAGCAAGATTACGTCGCTGGATAAAGACTTGGCCTTGGCCCTTGCCGCCTCGTCCATTCGGATTGAAGCCCCGATTCCCGGCAAATCGGCGGTCGGTATCGAGATTCCCAACACCTCCATTTCGGTCGTTGGGCTGCGCGAAGTGCTTGACAGCGAAGAATTTGAACAGAGTCGCGGGCGGCTCAAGTTGCCGTTGGGCAAGGATGTCAGCGGGACGCCGATTATCGCCGATATGACCAAGATGCCGCAC
>CAIRDL010000817.1 GCA_903877345.1 uncultured Oscillochloris sp.
GATCAGGGCATGTCCCACCAGGAACACAAAAAGCAAACCCTTGCTCATCTCTCCCACGCTCAATGACGCATAGTTTTCCGTACCCAGTTCGCGAGTCAGGATGCCATGGACGGTTTCACTCAAGAAGTTCACCAGAACAACTGCCGCAACGAAAAAACCAATCCCCTTTGACTTGCTGTTGGGGTGCTTCACGATACCCGCTACTTCAATGGATCTAACCATCTCCGGCTAAGCTCCTCACTGCCCAATTTGCCCGCGAAGGCGTTCCAACTCTTTCATGGCTGCTTCAGCTCCAGCCTGATCACCTGATACCCGTAACGCATCCCATAAAAAATACCAATACGTGAGATTGGGTTCACGCTCAACAACAAACTTCAGGTAGGGAACAGCGCGAACACTATCTCCGCGTGCGTAATACAGCAATCCCGATGCAAAATGTCCACCTATACTCTGTTGCGGCAGATATTTCACCGCTTGTTCAAGTGCTAAAATCACATCCGTATGACGCGCACCATCCCAAATAAGCAGATGTCCCAGCGCCAAATAAGCAGGCCCGTATTCTGGGTCGAGGTCTAACGCAGTACGCAACGCAGCTTCTGCACCCGGAATATCATTCCTACCCCAAGATGACACGGATGCACGTAGCAAATATTGGAGACGAGCCTTGAACTCAGGGATACCACGCCACACTTGTCGTGCGGTATCTTTGTCGCCAAAAGCCCAATAGGCTTGCCCAAGCCAGTAGTTCGATAACAAATCACCTGGCTTAAGCCTAACTGCTTGTTTGCCGGCTTCCATAGCCCGCGCTGGTTGCCCTTGCGCCAAATACAAGCGGGTCAAACTACGGAAACTGGCCGCCGTCGGGCTACCAAACTCTAGCCACTGCTCAGCTGAATCAGTTGCCGAAACATCCTGCTGTAACACCACCCGTATAAGCGCAAGATTGCCCAGATTTACGGCTATTAAGTTGGGGATGGTGAAAGCGGTAACGAGCACCAGTAGGATGCCGACTGTCCCGTATTTTTTCAAGATAGCCCTAGACAATGGTGTCGTATGCTGCTCATCGCCCCTCTGTGTACAGTGTCCGACGTCGCCTGAAGCATTCACACGTATCCGTGCCCCGCTAGGTTCCGCTGCAGCCCCTCGAAAGATCCGCTAGAGAGCCCCGAACTCCTGCTCCAGATGCGTCAGAACATTGGCGACGAGGTTGTCAACTGTGAACTTGTCGAACGCAGGACTAGCGAGAAAATCCTGTGCTGCCTGGAGATAACGATGCACGGCAGTCTCTGTCATCTCACGTAGGTACCGATCCAGTTCAGCGTATGTACTGAAGTTGCGATAATCAATGAATGTTTCACGCGGTACAAAATCTTCAATATCTGGCGCCCCCCAGTAGACGGGAATACAACCAGCAAGAAAGCAATCAAAGATTTTTTCTGTTACGTATCCGGGAAAGACGCAGTTCTCAAAACAAAGCGCAAAACGAAATCTTGCCATGGTCGCCAGCTTATCATCAACTGGCTTTCCCCCTGCACGTCTCGCGGCTAATCGAAACTTCATTGCTCCAATCGGCTTGTCCCAAGCAGTTCCATATAAACGAAAGCCTGGAACTTCAGCAAAGTAACTGATTGCATTGAGACGTTCTTGGTATAAATCTGGGAAACGGAACAGTGGATCAATCAGTTGTAGACCATTCCAGAGCATCTGTTTGGCTAATCGGCGCAGACCAATGAGAGGTTTTTTCGGATTCACGGCGTAGCGCTCTTTGTTGCTAGCGATCATCACGAGATATTCGCGCTCACTCCAGGCGGAACCAGGCAATGTGTCACGCTGAGCATTAGGCCAATAAAGCGGTTGCACATGCACATGTGGATCCACGTATTTAGCAGCCCCACGAAATACATACGCATGGTGATAGGGATGAGCGTGCTTCCCTAGTCGATGGTAGAAATCCCAGGCGACATTGGGGGATTCACCACAGATAAGTACTGTGGGTACTACTCCCTGTGCAAGAAGCGTCTTAGTATAGGGTGTTACCATCTCCGAGATACATACGGCTCTTGCCGACGGTGTACGGAGAAACATGTCCACGGTCATTACTGCCCAACCCTTTTGCTGGGCGCGTTCACTGAGGATCGCCAACCAGAAAGCACCAGTAAATTTAGCAGCATGCTGGTGGTTAAACACCCGATTTTCTTGGAACTGCGGGTTAGCTGTATCAAAAACGACCGTTGGCAATGTACAAATCTCCATATTATTCGCGAGACCTTTTGAGTTGTTCGAAGTCAATCTCCACAAAAGGTTTACCCATCACAATAGGGTATAATAACATAAGTATTTTTTTTGGAAAAAAAATAAATGGCATGTTCAAAAAAACAATTATTTTAACATTCAGATTAGGCGCTATAGAGAGAACTTGTTTCCAAACAGACCAAATTACACGACGTGATCGCCCAAATCGGATGTCACCAAGAAATGATCTGCCCAGACCAAAATACCTATTACCAAAGATAAGCCTTAATGCATTTTTTCTTGACGCTTGGTCGGGTAGAGCATCAAGAGATTTGAGCCAATAGACGAAAATTTCACTGCCAATGCCTGTAGGGGCTGGTCCACGAATAACTATCGGCTTGACCGTTGTATAAACTTCAGAATCTAATTTAAAAGAACGGAGCAGTATAAATAATTGCGTGTATGCTGTATGGACATAGGAATATCCATACTTTACATTTGAATCGACTGGGGCTGAACGAAAGATTACACCCGGAACAAAACCGAATGACCAAAATGCAGCTCCTTTTTGATTATGCAACAGATCGCCTAAGGAACAACCGACTCCTTCCTCACTAGGCGATACCCCAACCGAACTAACACGAATAATATCATATTGTGCCGCTTCAAGCGCGTTCACTAGGTCTTCTGTGTGTTCGAAATGCAATTCGTCATCGTCGCAGAGTATCCATTTATACGGTTGGGTGCCGTATTCATATGCTCTAAGTACATTAGCATTAGCACCAACGTTAAATTTATGCGTCACTACCTGCATATTGGAAAGGCGTGGTCTCCATTTAGCACAGACACTCAATGTCGAGTCAGTAGAAGCGTTGTTAAGAATCCAGATCTCACAGTCAGAGAAAGGTGAATGAGCAATCTGGCTAAGTGCCTTATCCAGAAATTCGCTTCGGTTGTAGGTTATCAGGACTATAGACAGGTTAAACATGTGAATCTAATCTATTAAGCGTTCTGTATGCTATATAGGGCAAAACCAACCCGGTTATCAGCAACATCGCCAAGCCCTCACTCAACACCATTCCGTTCAGTCCAAAGGAAGAAGCAGAGAAATACATGATTAAAACCGTGATAACTCCAATAGGAACGCCTAAAATCGCACTAATAGGTGCTTGATCTAAAGCATTGCAAAGGATAGAATGCAAATCAGCCCAAGCTCGCGCCAAGGCGTAAAACCCTACCAGCACAATTAACGACAGACTTACTTCTACAGATGATCCTATCCATAAACGAATGATTAACTGCCCGAATAAAATCATCCCAATAAAAAAAACAAGGTTGACTGCCAGCGTAAGGTTTCGCACACGACCGAATTGCCTTCTTATCCAATGCCAATCTCCGCTGGACTTAGCATTGGCAAGGGCAGCCCACATAGGTATAAGTTGTGCCCCCATAAGAGACTGAAAGAAATTAAACAGTTTTATCACAACTGTATAAGATGTCACGTAGGATGAACCAAGGACATTGCTGATGATCAAGTTATCAGTCCCATACTGTAATATTCCCGTAACTCCGATAAGCGTGAAAGACCCGCCAAACTTAAGCAATTGTTTGAGTTCTGGCAGCGAAAAATTTGATATGCGAGGTAGATATCGATCCGGGTGGCTTATCCCTAACCACACCGAGTTCAAAAGCATAATTCCCGCAGGCACTCCGTAAATAGCTAATACTGCCCTTCCCAACGAAGCATGGCTGATAGAAACTACTACCAATCCAAGCAAACTACAAAGTTGAGAAAATATTTGCCATATCCCAAAACGATGGAGTTTTTGATTAGCGGCATAGATTGCCTGAACATAGCTCGTATACACAAGTATTAAGGCAATTACACCCGACCAAAAGACCGCTTGACCAACCTCATTCACATACTTTGGCGACGAAACATTCAACAATTGAACCCATGGGATCATGGATGATTGGAATACTACTAACCAACCAGTCAACATAACAAGGCAAACTGAACCCAGCACAATCTGAGTAGTAGAGATGAGTTTCTTTTCTCTTCCCAAATCACCTTTAGTAACCGCGTCAATTAATAGATTTTGCAAACCAACCCCAAAACCTAAATTGGTGAGGGCCAACCAACTAGTCATAGATGTAATAGTTGTTAGAATTCCAAACCCCTCGTTAGTTAAATAAGTAATTAATAATCGTACGGAAACTAACGAAACTAAACCAGCCACAACCCGTCCAAGCAAATTTATAATGGTTGCTTTTTTGAAAGTCCCGCCTCTGGTTTGCCCAAATTCTTGTTTATAAAGAATCAGACCTGTTCTAAAAAACTTCCGTACACCCTTCAGCATTTTACCTCAAGACTATTGACCTGATCATCCCTCATCGATTCAGCGGCTGCCGTCGTCGCTGCAAATCGCGCTGGTATGAGCGATAAACCAAACGCCCCAATAAAGTGCCAAGGCCCAAACGAAGGCTGACCCAAAAGCACGCGCCGAGGATGAGGCGTGCCAACAGCCGCGGATGCTTGAGTGCGGTGATGAAATACCGAATGTACATTGCTTGCTGGAGTAGCACCCGTGCCTCAGCAACCTTACCCTGTGCTAACAAATTCATCGCACACAACACATGGTCAATCGCACGCTGTACTTGATAGAGCGCAAGGGATTGGGGCTGTACCACCGCCTGCACATCTGGCTGGCTCAAGTAATGATCCAACACGCCAAACATATCCGCCAACGTGGTTCGCAGTTTATTGTATTGTCCCCCGAACTGCCGCTGGCTAATGCGGTATTTCAGCAGTGGCTGATCAATGATCGCAAGCTCGTAACCCTGGTAAGCTATCCGCAGCCATAGCTCTAAATCTGCCGAAGTTAAAAAATGACGCTCGTCAAAACCGCCTATCTGCTCCACAACCGACCGACGGAGCATCACGCTTGGCGCTGGTAAAAAGTTGGCATGGGCGAGGACTGCGTTTAACAGGGTCGGGAAAGCGAGCGGCACACGCTCGCTCACTACATCCGGTAATTTGGATATACCCATGCGAATCGGACGGCTATCCTCACCGATCATCCGCATCCGCGTGAATACCGCGCCCACGTTCGGATGCGCTTGCATGACCGCAACCTGCTGGCGCACAATGGTTGGCTCGTACAGATCGTCGGAATGAAACAGACACAGATAATCGCCACGCCCTTGCGTAAGGACAAAATTCCAATTGGCAAAGCCACCAATGTAATGGGGCATTGCTGCCGCCCATACCGGGCGACCCTCCGCATGCCAGCAATACCGCACCCCGCGTGCAGCATACCGCTCCACAACCGCCTTGGTGCCATCTGTGGATTGATTGTCTGAAACGACAATGTCGAGGTGCGGATAGTCTTGGGCCAGCACCGCTTCCAGCGTTTCACCTAACGTAGCTTCAGCATTGTAAGCTGGAATGCAAATACTTACTAACGGACTAGGCAAATGAGAGTCGCTCACCAGCGTGTAGTGCCTTTCTCGGCGTGCGAAGCCACCTTTGAATTTTAGGTGCCTTCCATCTCCAACGGCTTGGCAAACGGTTCCATCACAGTCATCGGATGACCAAAGGCGATCTTGGGATATGCGTTTGCAGACACGTCAAGCGAAACGTGCAGCAAGAATGGTTCATTCGGTTGCGACCACATTTTCGCAAGCGCCGCCGGGAGCGCGTCGCTATCGGAAACAGCAAGACTCTCGATCCGATAAGCGCGAGCTACCTCTGAAAAATTGGGCGCTGAATACCCCCACAGGGTTGATGCATAGCGCTCTTGGAAATAACTCTGCTGAAATTGCCTGACCATCCCCAGTGATCGATTATCCAACACAACCATTTTGACGGGCAAGCGGTGATGGGCAATCGTTTCAAGCTCTTGCATGTTTACCTGCATGCCCCCATCCCCGGCAACCATAACGACGGGGCTGCCCGTCGCAAAACTGGCACCGATGGCCGCCGGCAGGGCAAAGCCCATCGCCCCCATGCCACCCGAAGTCATAAACTTCTGATGCTCATCCAAGGCCAACGATTGCGCTGCCCACATTTGATGATTGCCCACGTCCACGACAAAAGCGGCTGCGGGCTTAGAGCTACGGGACAACTCGTGCATAAAGGCATTGGGGTTAATCCCTGGGGTTTGAATCTCATGGGTGTCAGGCCATGCTTCACGCAGACCTTGAATTTCAGCAAGCCAAGCTGTCCGATCATGCCACTGCATCGTTGCAGCCGCTTCCACTAAGCCAGTGAGAAACGGCTTTAGATGCGCTACAACCGGTTTGCACGCCTGCAACCGATTATTGATTTCACCTGCATCAATATCTACATGATAAATCGTGCGCCCAGCTTGGAAGGCAGCTATCGCCGCACCAGTCTGACGAATATCAAGCCGACTGCCCAGCACCAGAATCAGGTCTGATCGTCCGACGGCCAGATTCACCCAACGATTACCATAGGTGCCAAGCAAACCAACGCGCAGCGGGTGATGATACGGCAGGGCATCTACCGCCAGGAGTGAATTTACCACGGGTACATGGACAGCATTGACGAGTTGGCGTAATAATGAATGTGCCTTGGCAGCGCGAATACCTCCGCCAACCAGAATGAGCGGTCTTTCCGCCGCCCTAAGCGCGTGTAAGACATCGGCAAACGTTTCTTGGGATACGGCGGGCATTGGTTCCACAGGTGGCGTAACCGGCAAGGCATTTTTGATTTCCGCCCCTTGAACATCCATTGGAAGATCTAACAGAACGGGGCCAGGCCGACCTTGGGTAGCCAACGCGAAAGCTTGCTCCAAGAAATATGGTACCTGCTCTGGGTCATTAATCTGCCATGCCGCCTTCGTAATCGGCTGCGCCATAGCAACAATATCGGTCTCCTGAAAACCAAGCTGGCGGATGGGACGCTGTCCCTTTTGCTCATTTCGATTGACCTGCCCGGTAATAAACACAGCAGGCACCGAATCAAAATAGCAACTCCCCATCCCGGTTAACAAATTGGTCGCGCCAGGGCCACTGGTCGCCATGGCAACACCCGGAATTCCAGTTAGCCGCCCCATCGCATCAGCAGCGAAAGCTGCCGCTTGTTCGTGGTGAACGCTAACCAAATGAATGTGACCCTGCCGGTGAAGAGCATCCACCAGACGCGTAATCATACCGCCAATCATCTCGTAGACGTGCGAGACGCCTTGTTGATGAAGATAATCGGCGACAAAATCTGCTACTTGCATTGCGTTACCTCTTAGCCACCCACGCTACAATGAAACCAATCCGTTGTTCGTTGCAGAGATGCGAGCGCTAAAGGATGCGGAAAATTTAAAATGTCCCGGTCGTCGTGTGACTCGTGATGCGTGATCCGTGACGAGGCCGCACCCTGAGCGATCACGCATCACGCATCACGAGTCACGGCGGGATAATTAAAAAGATCCGCTTCCCTAAAGGACTTATCATAATCATCCTATCCGAGTATTTCTCGGATACTACGACAAATATAATCAACTTGCTCACGTTTTAAGCATGCACCACTCGGCAAGTTGATCGCTTGATCACCCACTAACCGTGCGTTCGGTGGTGTCTCTTGCGATCTAGGCCAAATTGGATACTGACTAATCGCCGAGAAAACAGGCCGCGTATCTATGTTCCGTTTTTTTAACGCCTCTCGCAACTGATCTCGCGTGAGCTTTGCATCCTGGCTAAGAAACAGACTAGTCATCCAGTAAATGCTACGTGCCCACGACATTTCGTTGTTCAACTGGATGGACGGAACCCCCGTCAATCCTTCAGCATACCAAGAGAAGATCCGCCGCTTTGCCTCGACTAACTCATCAATGCGCTCAATTTGCCCTAAGCCTATGGCAGCCTGAATATTTGACATCTTGTACTTTAAGCCGTTATGATCAATCCAAAAAGTTCCAGGCACGCGCCCTTGATCCCATATGGTGTACACTTTTTGGTAAAGCGCATCATCGTTAGTCACTAGCATCCCACCTTCACCGGCAACCGTCACTTTAGCGCCCTGAAAACTAAATGTAGCAATATCGCCAAAGGTTCCGGTCTTTTGTCCGTTACACTCAGCACCCATTGACGGCGCAGCATCCTCAACCACAAACAGGTTATGCTTGCGAGCGATTTTCATAATCTGATCCATTGGAGCCGGATGACCATATAGATGCACTGGAATTACAGCTTTTGTCTGTTCAGTGATCAAAGACTCGAACGAAGAAGCATCCATGCACCAATGATTAAGATCGATATCAGCAAAAACCGGCGTAGCACCCACATACAAGACAGCATTAGCTGTAGCTACCCATGTAACATCTGGTACGATAACTTCATCGCCGGGGCCAATTCCTAACGCAGCAAGGGCCAAGTGCAATGCACCCGTGCAACTTGACGTAGTCAAAGCATGTTTGACACCAAGGTACTCGGCGAAAGTCGACTCGAATCGTTTAAGATATTTGTTCCATTGATAATTCCAACCGTAGCGCGCCGCATCCAAGGCATAACTAGATTCACGCGCAGATATAGATGGACCTGCTGTAAGAATCAATTCAGATCCATCAACTACACGCTGAGGGGCATAAACCATTTTCAGAAAATACTTGTCGGGTTCAGCCAAATCATCCTGCGCGACAGAACGGTAATAGACCGCGTCTCCCTCCACATGTTTGCGAAGCGGTAACGTGCTCACATCCTTGAAGCCTAACTTACGATAAAAATTGATGGCATGCTCATTATCGCTAAACACGCGCAAACAAATTCGCTGTGGGCCAATCAATTCTTCAGCCCAGCTTATGACTGAATTCATTGCCAGACTCATAATACCTGGTTGAATACCTTCAACACCACGAACCACATTGTCAATCTCCATTTCACCTTGGTCATTCACTGAACTGGCATACCCAAGATGTCCAATAGGTTCCCCGTGTTGATCCAACACGAGAAACAATAGCCGATCTTCTACATCCAGCAATCTTGAACGCAACCAACTTGCTGTACCCTCAATCGTCACTGGAAACTGACTGGGATAGGCAAAGGCATTTTCAGCACGCCAACTTGCAAGCTTGGACACAAGGTTTGCGTCCGTTGTGTGCAATTCACAAACTGGAATGAGATAACCGTTATTGCCTTTGAGCGGGATACTTTTCGCCCAAAGGTCATCAAGCTGGGAAGTCTGCTTCAAGAAAGCAAAATTCTTTCGCACGGCTTGCTTGAACGTATGAATTGTTCGTTGTAGGTTTGTCGCAAGCGGCTGATTCTCGTGTTTGGCTGTCATTGCATCCTCACTTATATAATCAAGAATGTTGGTCGGCTCAGTGAGGCTAGCTCACCAAACTCTCCACGGCACATCCCCGGCATCCCACATCTGGTTTAGCAACTCATACTCGCGAAATGTATCCATCCCAACCCAAAAGCCCTCGTGACGGAAACCCATCAACTGCCCTTCCGCCGCAAGACGCGCCATCGGTTCGTGTTCCAGCACACAATCCGCATCGAGATAGTCGAACACGCGCCGGTTGCAGACCAAAAAACCGCCATTGATCCATTCCGTCTGCACCTTTTCACGAAAACGATGCACATGACCCTCAGCCGTCATATCCAAGATACCATAGCGTGAGGGTGGTCGTGTGGCCGTAAGGGTTGTCAGTTTGCCATGATGACGATGAAACGCGACGAGCGCACCAATATCCACATTCGCCAGACCATCCCCGTAGGTCACCATAAAGGTATCGCTATTAATGAATTGCTCAATACGTTTGACGCGCCCACCTGTCATGGTCTTCAAGCCGGTATCTACCAACGTTATATCAAAACCCTGCTCGGTATGACTACTCTGGTACGTCAAACTATCTTTTCTTCCAAGATGTAACGTGAAGTCATTACTCATGGCTTCGTAATTAAGAAAATAATCCTTGATCACATTGCCTTTGTACCCGAGGCACAGAATAAAGCGACGAAAACCGTAATGGGCATAGACTTTCATAATATGCCACAAGACCGGCTTGCCACCAATCTCGACCATCGGCTTGGGCTTGTACTCGGTCTCTTCGCGCAACCGGGTGCCCAAACCACCGCACAAAATGACAACGGGAATGTTCTGATCCATCATTACTCCCACGCATCCGTTCGGATCGCAGCGGTAGAAATACCACGCGCACGTAAATCGTTGGTGAGCGTTTTGAGCATTGGCGGTGGCCCCGCAAGATAATAGGTAGCGGTCAACGGGTTGGCGATGTGCTGCCACAGTGCCGCTACCGACAGCCGCTCAACCAATTCAGACCGCGTTGCGGCTTTGCCGTCGGGGTCTTGCTCAACAAAATAAAAAGGCTGCAACTGGGCAAACGTTGCCGCACGGCGTTGCACGGCATCGCGATAGATCAGCAAGTGTGTATCGCGTGCGCCGTAGGCCAAATAGACATGGTGTGGAAACGTTGGCGTCAACGTCTCCAGAAATGCCGTGAAGGCGGTGATCCCGGTACCACCAGCAAACAACACCACGTCACCTGTACCCTGGACGAAAAACTCGCCATAGGGTAACTTGACCCACACCTGCTTGCCTTCAGCCAGTTCGGTTGCCATTCGTGCCGTAAAGCGCCCTTGCACGGCATAGGTGATGCTCAAACGCTCGCGCTGCTGCGGCGCACTCGCAATCGAGAAGACCCGCGACTCGGGCCAAAAGCCACTGGGGTCATAGGGATCCAACGCCAAGTGCAAAAATTGTCCCGGTTGAAAGAGCGGCACACGGCGGGTTGGCACCAGGTCAACCGTGTAGACATGGGCGCTGTGCTTGGTGATGCGCTCAACACGACAACTGATTTTCTGAGCAACTGCCATAGGATCAAGACCATTTCAGATTGCAGATTTTAGATTGCAGATTGCCGAACATGGTAGACCAATGCAGATTGCCGATTGCCGAATATGGCAGACCAATGCGCTTCTATTATGCAGCTTGCTCAAAGCGAACTGGTATAACGCCGCGTCTCCACCGTTGAAGGTAACCCTTGTTCAGCACGCACCTGCAAGCATGCCACAATGGCCGCTTTAACATGTTCCAATGCTTCCTTTTGTGTGCTTCCCTGGCTCACACAGCCAGGAATAGATGGACATTCTGCCACCCACACGCCATCTTCATCCCGATCAAGTGACACGATAAATTTCATATCAACCTCGATTCTAGGTGCGCTCACCCTGCATAAACTGGGCGAAGACTTGCTGGATATAATCAAGGTGCGTTTCGCCAATGCCGGGGTAGACACCGATGAAGAAGGTGTTATTGGTGATAATGTCGGTGTTGGTTAGGTCGCCGACGACGCGATGCGTGATGTTAGCAAACGCAGGATGTCGCAGTAAATTACCAGCGAACAAATTGCGCGTCTCAATGCGGTGCGCCTCTAAATACCGGGTGATCTCATTGCGCGTAAAACCAGCCTCGGGGCGCACGGTGATGACGAAGCCAAACCAAGAAGGATCAGCATGGTCTGGTGTGTGCGGCAAGATGAGGCGGTCTTGATACGGTGTCAGCAACGCAGTCAGCTTTTGGAAATTCGCTTTACGCTGGGCGACAAACAGATCAAGTTTTGCGAACTGGGCACAGCCCACCGCCGCTTGCATGTCCGTCACTTTAAGATTATAGCCAAGATGGCTATAGACATACTTGTGATCGTAGCCATACGGCAATGTGCCAAACTGCTGACTAAAGCGCTTGCCACAGGTATTACTCTCGCCCCCAGCGCAGTAGCAATCGCGCCCCCAATCACGGAGCGAGCGGGCAATCTGGGCCAGCCTTGTGTCGTTCGTAAGCACACACCCACCCTCGCCCATGGTGATATGGTGCGCTGGGTAGAACGAGACGGTCGCTAGATGCCCAAACGTCCCGGTCAATTGGCCGTGGTAGCGCGAACCAAGCGCATCGCAATTATCTTCAATCAGCCAGAGATCGTGCTGTTTGACTAACGCCATTACCGCATCGAGATCGAACGGCACGCCCATTGTGTGGGCCAGCATAATGGCCCGGGTTTTTGGCCCGACCGCATCTGTGAGTCGCTCCGCAATCGCGGTATAGTCGCCCAAATTCACATCTACAAACACGGGGACAAGTTGATTCTGGACGATTGGCGCAACCGTGCTTGGGAACCCAGCGGCAACCGTGATCACTTCATCACCAGGCTTGAGTCGTCGGTCACCCAACTTGGGCGAGGTGAGCGCAGTCAGCGCGACAAGATTCGCTGATGAACCAGAATTAACGAGCAACGCATCAGAGACGCCAAAATATTCAGCAAACTCGGCCTCAAACTGCTCGGCATAGCGATTCGTCGTTAAAAAGAAATCGAGTGACGCATCCACCAGATTGCCGATTTCCTTTGCGTCAAAGACGCGCCCGGCGTAATGGAGGACACTCGTACCTGGTTGAAAGGTTGCCGCGCCGTGCTGAGCTTGATAAAAGGCTGGAATCTGCGCTAGGATCAACTGGCGAAAAATGGCTCCCATGGTCTTCTGGGTTAGGTGCGCCAACGGCTTGAGGACAATGCTTTCGTGTAATAGCAACGTTTTTTCGAGGCGGATAAAACTCTGGAATGGCAGTGATGCGCCCGCAAAATGGGATGGTGCGAGGGCAAACGCCGAGGCCGGATCGTTTGGTGCAGCGGTTGTGATGAAAGCAAAGCGCACATCGCCATGTTCATCGGGCGCGGACAAGGCAAGGGCTGGTCTGGCCTTTTGCGCCGAAAGATCGGTGAAGGGAAACGGCAGTTTGTAAATGCCGCCGACGTGGATCTCAAAGGTCATTCCAGACATCCTCCGCTGGCGCTGCCAACACCTGCCGTACAAAGCCGGATTGCTCCTGCAGCCGCATCGCCGCCTGCGTTGCGGACGTTAGCGTCGTGCCGCGTAGCAACACAATAATCTCGACATCCGCCCCGCTAAACTCTGGGAGATACAGGGTCAAAGTGCCATCGGGCGCAACGTGTTCGGCTTTGCGGATTGCCTGCATTAGCGAGCCTCCGTCTGCTGCGTAAAAAAGTCGGTGTACCAGGCAATCGTTTTTTCTAGGCCAACATCTAGATTAAAGAGCGGCGACCAACCCAAGAGCCGTCTTGCTTTTGCCGCGCTAAGGTATTGGTGCCGAATCTCGTTACTAGCTTCATTCCGCACATCCAACGGCAAAGCCGAGTGCATTGACGTTAAAATATGTTGCGCCAATGCCAACACCGTCACCTGGATTTCATTTGAAAAATTAAAAGCCTGCCCACGCAGGTCGGGGCGTTGCGCTAATTGTTCTGCCAACAACATATAAGCTGCTGCGCCATCTTCGACATAGAAATAGTCACGAATAAAACTGCCATCTGAGCGAATCACGGGTGCTTGTCCACGCAAAATCGAACGAATTGTCCCAGGAACAATCCGGTTCCAATTCAGATCACCGCCACCATAGAAATTGCCACAGCGTGTAATCACGACCGGCAACCCATAGGTTTTACCATACGTGTGGGCAATAAGATCGGCGCATGACTTACTGACATCGTAGGGATGCTGGCCCGCAAGCGGCGTCTGTTCGTCATAGGGCAGAGTTTCCTGGTCGCCATACGCCTTGTCCGACGAAGCGACCACAATCTGCTTGACGGTGGGACTGCGGCGGCATGCCTCGAGCAAACTCCACGTCCCTGCGATATTGGTTTCAAAGGTCGCGACGGGGTTCCGGTTGGCAACGCCCACAATCGTCTGGGCCGCAAGATGCATGACGGTATCAAGCTCATACTCGCCAAGGATGCGTTCTAACAGGGCTTGGTCACGTATATCGCCACGGACGACCTTTACGCGCTCAAGCAACTGCGTACGCACCATCTCGCTCTGCGGAACCCAATCGCGGACGAGACAAACGACCTCTGCGCCAGCTTGCAGTAAGCGCCGCACCAACCAACCGCCAACTAAGCCGGTGGCACCAGTGACCAAGGTTGGCCGATCAAGCCAAAAGGAACTACGCATACGCCCCTGCTGAAGCATCCCCACACACCAAGCCCCGAAAGGCGCGGCTATTATAGCATAGTGTAGAACCAAGCCCTGTAGTCGGACGCCAAGGGTTCGGCATGGCTTCCTGACGCGCTCGGCTGATACCTGCGACCTCGCCGCATCCCCACAAACAAGCACCAGGCTCACGGCCTGGTGCTTACAGTGTACCCTTGTTTAGAACGGCTGCGTGCCTGCGATCACCTTACGCTACCCTACTGCCGGGGCGCGGCGGGCGCGGCGTTTGCGCTCCGTCTTCCGCTTGAGGCCGACGGCATGCACGAGGGGCGAGTTCCGCCCATACTGCGCCATCACCTGCACCTTCGTTTCCTGCACCATGCTATGAAGCCGCTTCGCCGCCTCGATGACCCGCTCGCGGGTCACTTCGCGCGCCCGCTTCGCCCGCAGGTCGGCTTCCTCCAGACGCGCCAACTCAAGCACCAACTCGTGCAGCGCCGCCGCGCTGCACGCGGGGTTGGTCGGCGCATAATCACTCACGTCCTGCATAGCCGCCACCACTGCGCGGTCGGCTTCGAGCGCGGCTGCGCTCGGATACGTACCATCTGTTGTCATTGGGACGAACCTCCTGATAGGGTGTTGCTACAACGTTGCCGGTTGTTGCTACGACGATGGGGGTTTGGGGCTGGAACCACTCCAGTCACCCAGCAGCCGTCCTAAACTGCAATGATTGTAACGACAAGTATGTGGATTGTCTAGTTAAGATCTGTTAACTGAAGGAGCGGGCGCGGCGTTGCAAGCCGCGCTCCACCAAGCTTCGCAACCGGGGTTTGGTTGCGAAAAAGTGGCGTATGGTTGTGTCTTAACTTATGGCGACCCGCTAATATTTCTGGGGGACCCGCTAATATTTCTGGGGGACCCGCTAATATTTCTGGGGGACCCGCTAATATTTCTGGGGGACCCGC
>CAIRDL010000818.1 GCA_903877345.1 uncultured Oscillochloris sp.
CTACACTGTACGCCGCGTTCACCCGTCCCTCCCCGCCCGTCGGGTAGGTCACCCACAAGTCACGCGGAATCGAAAGCATGCTCACCCGACCACTATCACGCTCGATCCGCACGAGTACCATCGCATCGGTGCGCGCCGTATCGTCGCCGGGACGGGCATCAGTGCCCAAGAGCAGAATATTCAGGCTGGCTTGGCTAAGAGTCGGGGTCGCTTCAGCCCCGAGCGGCACGGCAACTGCGGGTTGTGCCGTAGGCGCTTGGTCAGACGCAACCGAGCCTGTGGGTTGGCTCATGGCGCGGGTGGACGGTTCAGTGGGCAGATCAATAGCGGCGGGCGTCACAATCATCGAGTCGATATCTGCGAGAGCCTGTCGCCATTCGAGGGCGAGCCGCAGCATCGTGGCCGCTACAGTCAGGCTGAACACAAGGAGAGCGCCAAGCATGAGGCGCTTAAAAAGAAACGGCATACCCCCCAATCTCCAAGGTATGAGGTCACTCTGGCTACTATACCATAGATTACAAGATGGCTACATGGGGGCGACATAACGTTTTAGGGACGGGGAAATGCTTAAGCATCCCGGCGACATGTCGCGGCGAAGCATCGCTCCCGGCACCATAACACCCTGAACGCAGCGAAGGGTGCCGGTCGAGTTGCTTCGCTGCGCCCAGCGTGACAGCGTGCCTTTTGCGGTAGTGCCTTTACGCTCCTACTCAGGCTTGCGCTTCTGGGTCCCAAGCAGCCCCGCAGCAGTGTCAAACAGGTTGACCGGCGAGTGTCCATCTGTGATCAGCACACTTTGGAGGCCAAGCCCCGCAAGCAAGCGCGCCTGCATCTCCGGGCCAGCACTCGCCATCGCCCGGATGGTGTCAGCGCCAAGGGCCGCGACCCGCCGCTCAAACTCGCTGGCCCCAATCTGGGCCAAGCGCTCCGCCTGTTCCACCTCCAAGGCGCTCCGTTCGCGCAACTGGTCTAACTCGGCCTCTTGGCGGGCGCGCACCTGGGCCAGTTCCGCCTCAGCCCGCACGCGGGACGCCTCGGCCTCCTGACGCGCCAGATTCACCGCCGCTTCACCGGCGATGCGGTTAGCCTCACCACGGGCACGCGCTTCGGCTCCCGCATGGCCCATCGCCTCGACCGCCGCATTCTCCGCCTGGAGTTCGAGCAGCCGCCGTCGCTCGCTCTCCGCCTCGCGCCGATCCACAATCCCCTGACGCTCCAAACGGGCACGCGCCTCCTGCCCAATCCGCTCCGCATCATGACGCGCCGCCGCCTCCTGCGCCGAAGTGGTGATCTCGATGGCGAGTTGCACCGACTTTTGGAGACTCTTCAGCGTCTCTTCGTCCACCGGCTCGACCGTCTGGATGTCAATGTTGGTGATCACCAGCCCATTCGCCTTGAAGCGAAAATCCTCACGGATCTTGCCGCTCTCATCGGTGCCGAAAACCGCCGCCCGAATGATCCGCGATGAGTTGCGGTGAAACTCATCAAACTTCACGCTGGCGACTGTGCCGCGCACCCGTGAGGCAATCGCCTTGCAGGCGTCACCGATGAAATCGGGTACCTGGAACAGCCGCGTGGCCGCCGCCTCGTCACTTTTATCAACCTCAAAATGCCAGTTGTACGAGAGTTGCAGTTGCAGGCGCGCATGGTCGGCGGTTTCGACGGCGAAAATGTCGGTCATGAAATCGGGGCCAAGGAAGAGCGCCAGCGCCTTAATCACATTGGGCCGCTTGGGCTTGCCGCCCGACATCTGGAAAATCGTGAATACCTCGTCGGGGCCAAGCATCACCAAATCGGGGCCGAAAACGACGCGGGCGGTGCGCGACTTGTAATCGTGGATCTGCGCGGCAGCGTTCTGCGGCACATGGAAAACCACGGCGCGGGTCTTGTCGCGCACGCCGCCGGTTTGGGGCATCAGCCGTGCGCCGGGCGTGTCGTGGTGGGCGCGTTCGGCGATGGGGTCAGCCCGTTGGGCGAGCAACTCGTCAACCAGCGGCGGCAGTTCCTTGTTCCACAGCTCTTCATAGGGTGGCAGCCGGTACGCCTGCGGCCCGCGCACCAAGCGTAATTCCCCAGTTTTCACCGCCCGCACATACAGACCCTCATTCTTGTCCAGGGGCATCGCCCGTCGCTGCTCAAGTACATCAACTTGCACCGGCGGAATGTAGTCGGTCGGCCCTTCGATCATCCACAGATCGCCGGGCTTGCGTTCGGTCGTGGCCTCAACAAACGCCTCACGGGCTTGGAGCAGCAGCGCATCTTGTTCGCCCAGCACGTAGACTTTGCGGACGCCGCCCTCCA
>CAIRDL010000819.1 GCA_903877345.1 uncultured Oscillochloris sp.
GTGGTTTATCCTCGGTTCAAAAATCCAGGATGCTCACTTCGATCCGCTCAAGCTTTTCCAACTCACGCCCGCTGGTCGCGTCAATCAGGTGCAACGTGACGCTTTTGCCCGGTGCGCCGGTCACCATCAACGTAATGGTGTTGGGTTCACTGCATTGTGCATTAGCCAGCGCCGTACGCAGCGCAATCTCCCCGGTCGCTTCGCTTAGGCCGTAGGTGGCACCGATTACCTGGCTCACCACGTCGCCGCGTGAGCGCAGCTCAACCCGAACACGCGGTGGGTCGAGCTCGAACAGCCCGTTCGACTGCCCCGTGATCTGCACCGAGAAGAAACGGGTGCTCAGCTTCTTCGAGCCAGGGACGAGTGTCCATTTGAGGTTGGTGAGGGGGGTGATGCGGCTTGACTGAAGCGAGGTCAGGGTCAGCACGGGAATCGCCAACTCCTGGGGTGCTGCGCCGCCGTGAAAGTAGGCCCGTGCGCCACTGGCTTTGAACACGCCGAAGCCCCACGGGACGGCAATCTCCAGGCTCTCACTGAGCCCAAGCTGCGCCATTGGGACGCGCAGGAACGACGGGCTGTTCTCAGCCCCCCGACCCACCCAGACCCGCCGCTTGAGGGTGACCGCCTGACCGCCCGGGGCGTCAATTTTCATGTCGCTTTCGAGGTCATCGCCGAAGAGGTAGCCGTGGTCAGCGGTCACCACAATGGTGTGGCACTCGTAGTCGCGCAGCTTGCGTACCAAGCGGGCCAAATCGGCAAGCGCGTCGTCCATGATTTTGCGGGCTAAGCGAATGTTATCGCTCTCGGCCAGTTCATCAATCTCCTGGGACGTGACCAGGATGACCTCGGCGGCCTGGAGCTCCGCGTGCAGCGCGGCCTTCGGCTTCGGCAGCATGTCTTCCAGGGTCGTCACCGCGACGGCACCGCCCACCTGACGGCGGAACCAGTCTACCCGCGTGCGCCGATCCTTGAGCTGGGTGTCGCCAATTTGGAGGGCGAGTTTGCCCTCTTTGGTTGCCACAACGGTGCCACGCTCGGCTCCAGGCATAAGCGCGGCCATGCCGATAGGCGTGATGCTTGGCAAGGTGCCGAGGGCCGCGTCGAGGGTGCAACGAAACGCATCGCCCAGGCTCTGGACAAGCTCGCGGGCCATCTCGAAGCGCATGGCGTCCACCAGCACATAGGCGGTCTTGCCCGCACGGATGGCCGGCTGGACGGTGCTGGAGAAAATCTCGCGCTGGAGCCTGATGCCTGGGGCGCTAAAGCGGGTTGCCGCGAGGGCGCGTGTGAAGCGTTCGGCAAGGGTGTCGCCGACCGCCATAAAGCGCTGACGGGCGCGGGCGACCACCTGCTCCAGGCTCGGGTTCGTTTCAAGATCATAGGTGTGCCAACGCCGCTCAAGCGTGCGCTGGTAGGTGTCCAGCAAACACCAGGGCTGCTCGCCTGCGACATAGGCTCGTAGGAGTGCCTCGGGGTGATCGCCTATCCCTTTCAGTTCATGCTCGACGCGGGCCGCCTCGGCAAGCACCTGTCCAGCCGTATGGATGATGGCCCAGCGCGCCCGCACATCCATGCGTTGCGTCGCCCAGAAGCCGGACTGACGCTCGAGGGCGAGCGCAAGCAGATCAGGCGTTGGACAGGCGATGAGCGCACCTTCGACTGCCGCCTGGAGGGCCATTTCCACCGGCGCAAAGGTCTCGCTGGCCCGGATTTCGTCGAGGTGAAACGACACCGCTTCTAGCCGCAGCTCTCCGCCGATCACATCGGCCATGCGGGTGTAACGCTCCTGGAGGTCGCGGCGCATCCGCCATGTGCGCGCAAGGGTTGTGCAGGCTTCACAGGCACGTTCGTTCGGCAAGCTGATGGTCGCCAGTTCTGGCGGGATGGGATGCAGGTCGGCGAGAAATTCACTGGTAAGGACATGGCGTGCTAGGCGCGTGCGTAGGTCAGCGCAACTGCTGTTGGCCGCTAGGTTCGCGCCGAAGAACGGGCCGAGCAGGCGGATGAGGTCGCCTTGTGCGTCTCGCTCGCCGAGCGGCTCATCGTAGCGGGTGCTGCTCAAAAAGCGCAGCGCCACCTCGTGGGCGCTGCCGGTGCCGAAGATCGCGGCGATGACGGGCGAGCCGCCTTCCTGCGCGTCGAGGCGGTCAAGGTCGCTCAGGCTTAGGTGCCCGTTCGCCACTTGACGGGCCAGTTCCTCCGCCCGCTCCTCGCCCAGGCGCTCGCGCAGGGCACGGCGGGCCACCACCGCGAGCCGCGTGTTGCGTACCGCCACCGACTGCCCTGGACTCAGCACGGCGGCGGTCGCGGCAAACTCCGCCAGCGCATCCAGGGTTGCGTCGTCGTCGTGGGGGACGTAGACGAGCAGACACGGGGCCGTGTCGCCCGCGAGGAGCGCGTCAATCTGGTGGCGCAGGGCGATGAAGCTGCCTGCATACGTCACCACGGTGGTGTCGGCCAGATCAAGCTGATCAACAAGCGCACCGTACTGGCGCTCGGGGTCAAGCCAAAGCACCATGCGCTGTTCGGTAACTTGGCGGGCGATGACGTTGCGAAGGTAGTCAGTGACGATGTTCATAAGGGAAATCCGACTTTAATGGCAAGAAACGCGCAAGAACACGGAAGCCTGCTTGAAAAACACGGAAGCCGCGATTTTACGCGATCATTGCCTGCTCATAATAGACCCCACGCCCGCGACCGACACGTTTAATCTCACCCGCTGCATGAAGCTTCCGTAAGAGGTAGGTCGCCTGATCCTCAGTGACGTGACAGAGATCGACGACATCTTTCCGCGTAATGCGGCCATGTTTCTTCACGTATTGGATGACCATCTGCGCTTGCTGGATCGGCTCAAAGCCTGCTTGCCGCACATAGTCGGCAGACTGGCCCAGTTCACGATAGAC
Source organism: uncultured Oscillochloris sp. (assembly GCA_903877345.1). GTDB lineage: Bacteria > Chloroflexota > Chloroflexia > Chloroflexales > Chloroflexaceae > CAIWXH01. Next base: position 2,904 of record CAIRDL010000819.1, read on the forward strand.
CCGTGGACTGAGGGTGTAGCTACGGTTTTTCGTGGCCCCGTGGGCCTCAATGATGCCGGCTTCAACCAGCCGTTCGATGACCCCACGGGTCACGAACTCATTTTTCTGGATGACGTGCGCCGCTTCGGCGAGGTCAATCCGGCGCTGGGTGCGTAGGTGCGCCAGCACGATCAACGCATCGAGTGCGATCCGCCGTTGGGTGCGCTTTTCCTGCTCCAAGATCATGTGAAGGAAGGGCAGATCGGCCTCGGTGCTGCTTAGGGAGACGACCACCGTGGTTGTATCGCTGCGCGTGTAATCTGGGGCCGGACGACCAAACCGCAGCAGCCCTTCGTAGATCAGGTCAACGCCGCGCCCCGTGCGCTCGGCCAGACCAATGCGCTTCATCGCGTCGGCCAGCGACGGATTGCGCGGTTTCGGCTCGACGACAAGCAGATTGGCGAGGGTGACGCCTTCGACGAACCCGCCAGGATTGCTGATGCTGAAGCCGTCTGATTCCCAGCGCACATGCACCGCCCCGCGCCGGGTGTAGTCGCGATGAAC
>CAIRDL010000820.1 GCA_903877345.1 uncultured Oscillochloris sp.
GCCCGGCGGCCGAACGCATGACTGGCTACCCCCGTGAGGCGTTTTACGAAGACCGACAGCTCACGCTCCAGATCATTCACCCCGACGATATGCCGAGGCTACTCGAACTTGCCCACCAAGCCAATGCCCTCACCCATCCCATCACGTTACGCTGGCGGCATCGGAATGGCACCATCGGGTGGACTGAGTTGCATAGTTGGCTGGTCGTCAATGAGACGGATCAGTCCCTAACCCTTGAGGGCATCGCCCGCGATATTACAGAGCGCAGACAGACGGAGGAGGCACTGCGTCAGTCAGCCCAACAACTCCAAAACCTCTCGCGGCGCTTGGTGGAAGCGCACGAGCATGAACGGCGACACATTGCCCGCGAATTGCACGACGAGGTCGGCCAAGTGCTCACCGGCCTCAAGTTGACCCTCGCCGTGGCGATCAATGGCGAACCCCACGCGCACACAACAACGCTCGTTCACGCCCAAGCCTCTATCAATGATCTGATGGGCCGCGTCCGTGCGCTTTCGCTCGATCTGCGCCCTGCCCTGCTCGATGACATGGGCTTGCTGCCCGCCCTTGACTGGTATTTGGAGCGCTACACCGACCGGACGGGCGTCCACGTTGAATTGCGCCACCAAGGGCTGGCGCGGCGCTTCCCCGCCGAGATTGAAACCGTCGCCTATCGTCTCATTCAGGAATCACTGACCAATATCGCCCGCCACGCCGGGGTGCTGAAGGCCACGGTGCGCCTGTTGGCCGATGAGGCGAACCTGATGTTGCGGGTGGACGATGCCGGGCGGGGCTTTGATCAGGCGGCGGTCTTGGCTAAACGAGCGACCGGTGGGCTGAGCGGTATGTACGAGCGCGTGCAGCTTATCGGGGGCATGCTCACGATTGATTCGGTGCTGGGGAGCGGCACGCAAATCATCGCCGAGTTGCCGTTGCCGACTGCGGAAAGCATACCCTAGCCGCATCCTTTTCAATGCGGACGGTGTGGGAGTTGCTCGCAGGTTGGGTCAGGGCTGTGTGCTGGTTGATTTTAGCAGGAGCAAGAGCATCACGACTGGCGTGGTGGCGACGATGCTGTGGGGTTGCTGGGGCGGCATATGAATCCATGTGTTTGGACAGGCTGCGATAACTGTGGCACCGAGAGTTACTTGTGCCTCGCCTTGGACGAAATGCAGAATGGCGGCGGTCGAAGCGGTATGCTCCGACAGTTCCTGCCCGGGCGCGAAAGCAAAGAGCACCGCTTTCACTTGGGCATCCTGAAAAAGCGTCCGGCTGAGCGTACCGTCCGTCGGGATCACGACCTGGGCGGCAAGATCGTGAAGGGCTGTTACGTCCATTAAGGTGTCCTTCTCTATGCATTCCAAGGTGCTTGCATCCGTGTAAGGACGCCGCCCCCACATCTGCCTCGTCCTGACGGCTACATCCGCACGCTGACCACTTCGTCTTCTTTTGGACGACATTGGCGGTACTGCCGATGGGCCGGTAGCGGTTGAGCACGGGGAGTATACCACTCCCATCCCCCATCCCCCATTCCCCCATCCCCCATCCCCCATCCC
>CAIRDL010000821.1 GCA_903877345.1 uncultured Oscillochloris sp.
CCAATACCATGTCATTCTGAGCGAAGCGAAGAATCCCGACCGGGACCCTTCGCTTCACTCAGGGTGACATGATGCTCGCAATGGGCTAAAGCACGCTCCGTAGCGCGGCATAGACTTGCGCCCACTCGGCGAGGGTCACGGTCTCGGCGCGGCGTTGCGGGTCAATCCCTGCGGCACTGAGGGCGGCCTGGGTCTGTTCGCGGGGTATTTGGTGGCCCAAGGCAGCCAAGCCGCCGGGCAGGGCATTGCCGAGTTGCTTGCGGGCGTGGAGGAAGCCCGCTTTGATTACGCGGAAGAGCCGATCCACGCTGTCAACCTCGACGGCGAGGCGGGCGCGACGGCGGAGGCGCAGCACGGCGGAATCGACCGCCGGGACGGGGTAAAAACTCGCGGCTGGCACCCTCGCCTCAAGCGTTGGCTCCGCGTAGATCTGCACCGCATGGGCCAACACGCTTAGGTCGCCCGGTGCCGCCGTGATGCGCTGGGCCACTTCAAGCTGCACCAGCACCACGCTCAGCGCCGGGGGCTGCGCTGCCTCGAGAAAGTGGCGCAACACCGCCGAGGTAATCGCATACGGCAGGTTGGCAACCAGTTTGTAGCTGGGCACGTTGCCGACAGCCGGTTGTCCCGACGCCACGGCTTGCGCTGCCGTGGCGGGCGGCAGTTGCTCGGTGGTAGCGGCAAGCAGGTCGTCCGGGGCCAGATTGAGAATGTCCGCCTCAATAATGTCCAACGGGGCGGCGGGGAATTCGTCACGCAACCGGGCGGCGAGGCGGCGATCCAACTCAACCGCGATGACGCGCCCCGCCCGACGGGTCAGTTCCCAGGTCAGTACGCCCAGCCCTGGCCCCACCTCGACCACAAGATCGGTGGGGCTTAGCTCTGCGGCGGCGATGATCGCGGCGAGGGCTTGCTCGTCGCAGAGGAAGTTCTGGCCCATGCCCCGCGTCGGGCGTAGTTCAAGTGAGCGGAGGGCGGCGCGAATGCGCTGGGGGTCGAGGTAGGGATTGGGCACCGCCTACTGCCCAATCGGCACAATAATCGTCACGACCGTGCCTTGGCCGATGGTCGAGACTAGTTCGGCGCTGCCACCGACGAGGCGCGCACGCTCGTCAATATTTAACAGGCCGAATGAGCCACGTCGCTCATACGAACTCATCACGCTCTTCATATCAAAACCCACCCCATCGTCTTGCACGACCGCGATGAGGTTGCGCCCATCAAGCCGCAAACGCACCCAAATGTGCTTGGCCTTCGCATGCTTCAGCGCGTTGTTGATGGCTTCTTGGATAATGTTGAAGAGCGTGCCTTCGCTCTTCGTATCAAGGTGGACATCTTCAGCCCCATTGGTGAGTTCGAGGACGATGGCAGAACCAGCGTTGTTGCCCTTGAAACGCTCAAGGTACTGCTCCAGGGTGACCTTGAGACCCTGGCTTTCGAGGACGAGCGGGCGCAGTTCAAAGAGCATCGTACGCACTTCGTAGGTGGTGCGCTTCGACATAGCGCTGAGTTTCTCAAGTTCCTCGACGATCCGTGACG
>CAIRDL010000822.1 GCA_903877345.1 uncultured Oscillochloris sp.
ATCACGGATCACGGATCACGCATCACGCATCACGGATCACGCATCACGGATCACGCATCACGCATCACGCATCACGGATCACGCATCACGGATCACGCATCACGCATCACGGATCACGCATCACAGATCACGGATCACGCATCATAGATCACGCATCAGATGAGATCTTGCCTAGACTGTGCGACCCTCGGCGGTGCACACCATAACAATCATGCGTAGCATCACCAGCCGACTAGCGTCCCTGGCGCATCTCGCCGTGCCCCTGATCCTCACGTTTGGGGGCGTCGTGCTCTGCTCCCTTGGGGTGGCCTACCTCTTTGTCCACTTTTATCGCACCGTTGAGGGCTTGCCCGTCTTTTTCTGGCTGCTCACCCTGCAATTTTTGCCGCGACCCATGCGCGGCCTTGGGCTGATCCTCGTCGGCCTGGCGGTCCTCGCCGTGGGCATCTGGCGGCTCAGCGGGGTCGTGGTTTTCCCACTCAGCCACAGCGCTCCAACGGATGACGACCTCGTGTTGGGCTACCGCCGCGAAGGGCCGCCGAACCTCGTGGTGCTTTCGGGCGGCCCGGGCCTACTCATTCTTAGTGCGCTGGGCACGCAGGTACGCCGCCTGACTTGTGTGGTGCCAGTGCAAGATCCTGTCGAGTATTACTATCGGGCTTCGGGGCTTTTTAACATGCAAAATGTCTACTATGTGGTGCCAACCCCCGTGCCCATTCAGGTGATGGCCGAACTTGATGACGGCACCCAGATGGATGTGCGCCACTTGGCCCTTGACCAGAGCATCGCCGCCCGCCATGTCGTGCAGTTGCGGCTTGAAGGCGCGGCGAGCAGCACGCTCCAACTTACGCGGTTGGCGGCTGAAGCGCTGCGCGACGCCGATGCGATTATCTTGGGGCCGGGTAGCCTCTTCGAGAGCATTCTGCCCAATTTGCTGATTGATACGCTGCGGTTAGCGCTTACCCAGAGCAAGGCGCGCAAGATCTATATTTGCAACTTAATGACCGAGCCTGGACGCACGACTGGCTTTGGTGTTGCCGACCATATCAGGGCGATTAAAACCTATGGAGGTTTTACGCCCGATTATGTGCTCGTCAACGCGCAACGGATTGACCCCGAAGTCTACCGGCTCTACGCGGCGGCACAGCAATCGCCGGTCTATCTGACGCCGGAAGAGTATGAGGAGACGGCACTGTTGCCGATGACCCACGGGGCGAGTCGCGGCGTGCTGATTGAGGGCAGTGTCGTGCTGGAAGCTGACCTCGCCTCTTCGGTCATCCAGTACACCGCTTCGCTCAGCCACCCGACCGAGAACCGGGCCGTGCGGGTGTTGCGCCACGACAGCGACAAATTGGGCATGGCGCTCCTTGAACTGCTACGGAGATTGTGAGCATGACGCTTGTCGTTTTCGAGGATGAACTGTGGCGGCATTTCGCTACCCTCACCCAGGCGCGGCCCGTGTTTGCCTTGCGCGCCGGCGCCTTCACCACGCATGAGCGGGTCGGGGCTACGGCGGTGCTGGCGGGGGCTGATTCCGACGAAGTACTGGGTCTCGCCCGCCCACACCTGATGGGCTACTATGGGCCACACGACGGCATGGCGGCCTTTTTGCGCGTGGGCATCCCGTTGGTGCTGGTCAACGGACGGGCGCTCGACCTTGCATGGCTGCCGGAACTTTTGGCCGAACCGCTCAACACGGTCTATCTGGCGGGCGGTACCTTGCTGGGAGCGCGCCTCTCGCCCGCCCTCGCTAGTGCCGTCCTTTACTATCTACGCGACCAACAGGTTGTTGAGGCTCGCGACGAACTGCTGCGCTTCGCCCGCGCCCGCGACCTCGGCCCCGACGAGCCGCCGCGTTTGCTGCGCTACCCGTGGGATCTGATCAATCAGGCGGGGGCGCAGTTGGTGCGCGATACGCCGCTGTTGGCGCAGCGTCTCCCTTTGTTCAAAAACGACCTGCCCAATGTAGTGGTACGAGGCGAACAGGTCTACATCGGGCCAGGGGCGCGGCTCGACGGGCCGTTGGTGCTCGATGCCCGTGACGGCCCGATCTTTATTGAAGGGGGCGCGCAGATCGAGCCGTTCAGTTTTATTCAGGGGCCGTGCTACATTGGCGCGGGCAGCCTGATCGCTAGTGCGCGCATCCGGGGCGAGACGGTGATCGGCCCGGTTTGTCGCATTGGCGGTGAAGTCGAGGCGAGCACCATCCAGGGTTTCAGCAACAAGCACCACGACGGGTTCCTGGGCCATTCGTGGCTGGGCGAGTGGGTCAACATTGGCGCAATGACGACCAACAGCGACCTGAAGAATAACTACGGCAGCGTGCGGGTCGCACTTGAAGGCGTCGGCCAACTCGACAGCGGCGTGGTCAAACTGGGGGTGTTTCTTGCCGATCATGTGAAACTTGGCATCGGGCTGCACCTTAACGGCGGCACGATGATTGGCACCGGCAGTAACGTCTTCGGCATTCATAGCGTCCCGAAGAACGTACCGCATTTCACATGGGGCGGCGACGTTTTCCGCGAATACCGGATTGACAGCATGATTGAGGTCGCCCACACCGTCATGGGTCGCCGCAAGCGCCAGTTGCTGCCCGCCTACGCAGCGCTGCTCCGCGCCGCTTTTGAAGAGACACGGGCGAGCCGGGGCGCGGTGGCGCAAGCGCCTGCTGCGACGCCGCCCAACGCCGCGTTGGCTCTGGCCCGTGCTGAAGCGGTAGCGGTACAAGCATGAGCCCGCCCAGCATCCGCGACCTGCCCAGTGTGGATCGGCTCATGCAGGCGGTGCGGGCTGAACTAGGCGAAGAGTCAACCCACGAGCGGTTGCGCGAAGCGGCTCGCGCTGAACTGGACAGCGCCCGCGCCGCCATGCTGCGTGGCGAGGCGACGCTTCCCGCCGCACCTGCACTGTTGGCGCACCTCGTCGCAAGTGTGACGGCCCGGCTTACGCACGAACTCACGCCCAGGCTCAGGCCGGTGATTAACGCCAGCGGCGTGATTCTTCAGACGAATCTGGGCCGCGCACCGCTTAGTGCGGCGGCGTTGGCGGCGATGGCTGAGGTCGGCGCGAGTTATTCCAATCTGGAATACGACCTGGAGCGCGGCGAGCGCGGAAGCCGCCATGACCATCTGGAGGCGTTGCTTACGCGCCTAACGGGGGCGGAGGCGGCGCTGGCGGTGAATAACAACGCCGCCGCGATTTACCTGACGCTCATCGCCCTCGCCGCCGGACGCGAGGTGGTGCTTTCACGCGGGCAAGCGCTTGAAATTGGCGGCGGCTTTCGCATCCCCGACGTCCTGCGCCAAAGCGGGGCCACCTTGGTTGAAGTTGGCACGACCAACCGCACCTACGCCACCGACTACGCCGCCGCAATCAGCCCGCGCACCGCGCTGCTCATGCGCGTTCACAGCAGCAACTTCCGCCAAAGCGGGTTTGTCCATACGGCCAGCCTTGACGAACTGGTTGCGGTGGGCCGCACCCACGGCGTTCCCGTCCTCGACGACTTGGGCAGCGGCACCTTGCTGCCCACCGCGCCCTACGGTCTCGCCCCAGAACCGACCATTCAGGCGAGTGTCGCCAGCGGGGCGGCACTCAGCACCTTCAGCGGCGACAAATTGCTCGGCGGCCCTCAAGCGGGCCTCATCGTGGGTCGTCGCGACCTCATCGCCAACCTGCGGCGGCATCCGTTGGCACGCGCCTTGCGAGTAGACAAAACGACCATTGCGGGGCTTGAGGCAACCCTGCACAGCTATCTGCGTGGCACCGCCATTGCAGAACTGCCGGTTTGGCGCATGCTTGCGACGCCGGTGGCGCAGTTGTGGGCGCGGGCCGAGGCGTTGGCCGTCCGCTTGCGGGTTGTCGGGATCAGTGCTGATCCAGTGGTCTGCCACAGTGCTGTGGGTGGAGGCGCACTACCAGGCGAAGATCTGCCAAGTGCAGGCGTGGCGCTTACGCCAGGGGCCGTCGGAGCCGAGGTGTTGGTAGTACGCCTACGCACGGGCGTACCCGCTGTAGTAGCCCGTCTCACCGCAGGGCGCATCGTCTGCGATCTTCGCACGGTGCGCGTTGAGGAGGATGAGGTTCTTTGCCAAAGGCTTACCGAGGCATGGAGAAAGGAAGCCTGATGATCTACGGAGTGTTATTAGCTGCAGGAACCTCGTCGCGGATGGGGCAACCCAAACAGTTGTTGCTCTGGCGAGGGCAACCGCTCGTGCGCCATGTGGCCGAGGTTGCCCTAGCGAGTCAACTGGACGGCCTTATCGTCGTGCTTGGTGCCGAAGCCGCAGTCGTCCGGGCGGCCCTAGTGGGCCTTGCCGGAGCAGTTGTGACCGTGCAGTGCAACAATTATGTTGAAGGGCAAGCCGCCTCGCTCAGTTGTGGGCTGACCGCACTCCCGTCAACAACGCAGGCCGCCGTGGTGCTGCTGGTTGATCAGCCGTTGGTTGGCCCGAGCCTGGTGAACCGGCTTATTACCGCCTTTAGGGCTGAACCGAACGCCCTCGCGGTGGTGCCACGCTACCAGGGGTGTCGCGGCAACCCGACGCTGCTCGCCGCCGGGCTTTTTAGTGAAGTGAAAGCTCTGGCGGGCGACACGGGTGCCCGTCCGGTGCTGGAACGCCACGCCGCCGCTGTGCGCTGGCTCGACCTCGACGACCCGGCGGTGGTAATAGATGCCGACACGCCCGCGAGCTTCACACGCTTGGTTCAGGGCGATCCGGAACCGAGTAAGTTGGTCGCACGTTGAGGCTTTACGTGAGCGTATTCCGGCAATAGAGCAAAAGTCACCCTGTCACCCATGTCACGCTGAGCGAAGTGAAGCGTCCCGGTGTGCGTTATCATCGCCGGGACGCTTCGCTCCGCTCAGCGTGACAGGGCGAGTTTTGCGGTATTGCGTATTCCGGCTTTGCGGCTTTGCGACTTTGCGTGAGATCGCTGAATGGGAAAGCTGGTTTGAACCATGCCAAAGCCCACCGTCCTACGCGCAAGTTCGTACGAACTACCCCCGCTCGTTCGACGGGCCTCTACTCTTATGGTATCCTGAACAGACCGACGGGGTCACGCCTAACGACGGTTATACGCTCAGGGTTCAGGGGTCGTTGGTGGGCTGTAGTAGCATTCGCTACAATCCACTCAATGGCGTTACACGCTACATAGTTGTAGGAGACCGCACATGCGGAAGAAGATCAGCATTATCGGGGCCGGGTTTGTTGGTGCGACCACCGCCCACTGGTGCGCCGCCGCCGAG